>CBEULQ010000159.1:0-6081 GCA_965543975.1 uncultured Desulfocucumis sp.
GGTAAAGAGATACTGGCAGGTTTGAGGGAGTGATATCTCCGTCATTTGTGACGGCAGTTGACAAACATTTACCCTTTGCGTAAAATTTAGAGGTAATCTTTTGTCTATTGTGGGTTTTGGTGGACAGACATGTCCTTTGAATTTGCAAAGCGATGACCGGGAAAAGTAAGCGTGGCATCCGCGGATCAGGGAGGAAGGGCCCGGGACTGTAAGCCCTTCCCCGGGAATACGCCGAAGGAACACCCGGGAGCGGCCCCCGAAGGTTTATTAGTAGGATGGCACGGCGGCCCCGTTAAAGGCCAGATTGAGCGGGATTTATTATCCAAACAGGGTGGCACCGCGGGAACTGCTCCCGTCCCTGGCATGTATATTTTGCATGGCCGGAGACGGGCTTTTAATTTTTTTAGGGGAATCTTTAGGCCATTCAAAAACAAGCATGGCATATTCGGTCGTCAGTAGGCAGTGGTCAGTAGTCGGGCTAGAATCTTTACCAGAGGGCAAAGTTACGGTTTATATCTTCCGACGACTCCTGCCGACGACCGACGACTTAAGTTGCCAGGCGAAAGTTTTAGGAACGGCCTCCTAGGAGGGATTGTGTTTGGCTATTACTAGACCCAGGGGAACCGGTGATATCCTGCCGGGTGAGATTTACAAATGGCATTACCTGGAGGATACCTTCCGGGAAATTTGCAGTGCATACAAATATGAGGAAATCCGGACCCCAATTTTTGAGCATACCGAATTGTTTGAAAGAGGCGTGGGAGATACCACGGATATTGTGGAAAAAGAAATGTACACGTTTCTTGACCGGGGCGGCCGCAGCATTACCCTCCGGCCGGAAAATACGGCGGCTGCAGCAAGGGCCTACATGGAAAGCAATCTTATTGCCGGGCCGCAGCCGGTGAAGCTTTACTATATTGGCCCCATGTTCCGTTACGACCGCCCGCAGGCAGGCCGCTTCCGCCAGTTTCATCAGTTCGGGGTGGAGGTTTTTGGCTCCGACGACCCGGGAATAGATGCCGAAGTTATTGCCATGACCATGAATTTTTATGCCCGTCTGGGGTTGAAGGAACTGGAATTACACATTAACAGCGTGGGTTGCCCTAAATGCAGGTCGGCGTTAAGGGAAAAGCTGCTGGAATTTTTCCGCCCCTCACTGGACGAGCTTTGCAACAACTGCAAAGGGCGTTACCAGCGCAACCCTTTACGTATTCTGGACTGCAAGAGTGACCGCTGCGGGGAGATTTCCGTGGGTGCTCCCACCACTTTAAACTGTCTGTGCAATACTTGTGCAGAACACTTTGAGGCGGTAAAAAAATATCTTGACCTGCTTAACATACCGTATATCGTTGATTCCAGGATGGTAAGAGGCCTTGACTATTATACCAACACTGCTTTTGAAATTATGGCGCCTGATATTGGCGCCCAGAGTTCAATAGGCGGCGGCGGCAGATATAACGGGTTGGTTGAGGCCTGCGGCGGACCTTCCACCCCGGGCATCGGATATGCTCTGGGTATTGAGCGTATTATCCTGTCCATGGAACGCCAGGGAATTACTTTTCCTCCTCCCAGTGGCGTGGAAGTATTTGTGGCTACTGCTGATCCTGAAGCCGAGCGGGAAGCTTTCAGGTTGCTTTTTGAGCTTAGGGGAAACGGGGTCAGCGCCGAAAAGGATTATATGAACCGCAGCCTAAAAGCCCAGATGAAATACGCCGGGAAGCTAAAACCCCGCTATACGGTGCTGCTGGGCAACAACGAACTGGGCAGGAGCGTCGCAGGGCTTAAGGATATGACCAGCGGGGTACAGGAGGAAGTGCCGCTAAATAGCCTGGTTGAAAGGATAAAACGGTAATAGATCAATGTTAGCCGGCGTGGGGGCAAAAAATTTTATTATACTCATGCGCCGTTAGGTTGATGGTGCCGTAACAGAGCAAATTTTTTAATGAATACTGTTTAGACCAGGAGGAATACAGAGTGTCTGAAAATATGGGAGGATTAAAAAGAACACACATGTGCGGGACCCTAAGGCCCGAACACATAGGCCTGAAAGTGGTGCTTATGGGCTGGGTGCAGAAACGAAGGGACCATGGCGGCCTTATTTTTGTTGATCTGCGGGACCGGAGCGGTTTGGTGCAGGTGGTTTTCAGTCCGGACTCCTCAGCTGCGTCCTTTGAAAAGGCCGAGGCAGTACGCAGCGAGTTTGTCCTGGCGGTGGAAGGAAAGGTTGTTCCCAGACCGGTGGGTACGGAAAACCCCGCCCTGCCCACGGGGCAGGTGGATGTGATATGTTCCGAGTTGAAAATACTGAACCGGGCCAAAACTCCGCCATTTTACATTGAAGACGGCATTGACGTGGATGAAAACCTGCGCCTGCGCTACCGCTACCTGGACCTAAGGCGGCCGGAAATGCAGCAGGCACTGGAATTGCGACACCGTACCGCCAAGGCCGTAAGGGATTACCTTGACAAAAACGGCTTTCTGGAGATTGAAACTCCCATGCTTACCAGTAGCACGCCGGAAGGGGCCAGGGATTATCTGGTTCCCAGCAGGGTAAACCCGGGGCGGTTTTACGCCCTGCCCCAGTCTCCCCAGTTGTTCAAGCAAATACTGATGGTTGCTGGTATGGACAAGTATTTCCAGATAGTTCGCTGTTTCAGGGATGAGGATCTCAGGGCCGACCGTCAGCCCGAATTTACCCAGATAGATATGGAGATGTCCTTTGTTGATGTGGACGACGTTATTTCTCTGACTGAAGAGATGGTATCTCGCATATGCTCCGAGGCCATTGGTCTTAAACCGGAACTGCCCTTTATCAGACTCAGTTACCAGGAGGCTATGGACCGTTATGGCTCGGACAAGCCGGATACCCGCTTTGGCATGGAATTGAGGGATATATCCGACGTGGCTCTTAACTGCGGCTTTAAGGTGTTTTCTTCGGTGGTAACTTCAGGCGGCAGGGTGAAAGGAATCAATGCCAAAGGTTGTGGAAGTTATAGCCGTAAGGATATTGACGATCTCACCGCTTTTGCCTCCATTTACAAGGCAAAGGGTCTGGCATATTTCATCGTTACCGCCGAGGGTGTGAAATCACCCATAGCAAAATTTTTTGGATCACAGGAAATAGATACCATACTTACCCGACTGGACGCCCGAGAGGGGGATTTGCTGCTTTTTGTGGCTGACAGCGCCGACGTGGTCTATGCCGCACTGGGGGCACTGAGGGTTCACCTGGCGGAAAGGCTAAACCTTATACCCGTGAACCTTTTTAACTTCCTATGGGTTACGGACTTCCCCCTGCTGGACTACGATCATGAGGAGCAGCGGTTTGTGGCCATGCATCACCCGTTTACTTCTCCCCGGGAGGAGGATCTGGAACTGCTGGAGAGCGACCCGGGCAGGGTCCGTGCCAGGGCTTACGACCTTGTGCTTAACGGTATCGAGGTTGGGGGCGGCAGCATCCGGATTCACCGGCGGGATATCCAGGAAAAAATGTTCAAAGCCATTGGTTTCACTGCGGAGGAAGCCGTGGATAAATTTGGCTACATACTTGAGGCTTTTGAATACGGCACACCACCTCATGGAGGCATTGCTTTCGGTTTAGACCGTCTGGTCATGCTCCTGGCGGGAAGAAAAACCATTCGGGATGTTATACCATTTCCTAAAACACAGAGCGCGGCGTGCCTTATGACCGGCGCCCCGGGAGCTGTGGACCCTTCCCAGCTCAAGGAACTGCATATACGCACGGAGGTAAAACAGCCCAAGTTGGCTAAACAGGGATAAGTTGTTCCATAACATGGAATGTTGGTGAAGACGGACAAACTTTGTCGAATTGACAATGTATATGGTGTATAAATATTACTAATAATATAATCGATAAAATACATGTTAAGTCTTAAGCTTGCAACGTTGTCGGGGATTATGGTAACATTATAACTACAAAGATACACACCCTACTATGTGCGTGATGACCTTGAAGTTTTGAGCCAACACTGCTTGATAGGGAGTCCGGACTCTGATTGCAGCTTACATGCCCTTGAAATACCAGGGACGTAAAAAACATTCAGGAGGGCACCCACCTGTTTGGAACAGGTTCAAGGAAACTTTGGGGTTTTACGGCATCAGTGGGGTTTATTCATGGTTAAGTTTTCGAACTGCGGACAAGGTCGAAAACTTTTTTGTTGTGGGGAGTTTTATAATTTGGAGGCTAATCTATTGGATCGAAGGTTTTCCCGCACTGAGCTGTTAATTGGCAAGGAAGGACTATTGAAGCTTGCCGCTGCCAGGATTGCCGTTTTCGGGCTGGGGGGAGTTGGCTCATTTGCTGCCGAGGCCTTGTGCAGGGCAGGGGTAGGTGGCTTTATGCTGGTGGACAGCGACGTGGTGGATGTAAGCAATATAAACCGGCAGTTACACGCCCTGGACGATACGGTGGGCAAGCCCAAGGTGGAACTGATGGCCAGGAGAATGGCCGGCATTAACCCTTCGGCTGACGTACATACATATTTTGAACGCTTTAAACCCGGTAACGGGAACAGGTTTTTAAACCGCAGGCCTGATTATGTGGTGGATGCTATTGACGACGTTGCGGCCAAAGTAGACCTTTTAATATATTGCGTACTGAACGGCATACCGGTGGTTTCCAGCATGGGGGCCGGCAATAAGCTGGACCCTACGGCCTTTAGGGTTGCCGATATATCTGAGACGTCAGTATGTCCCCTGGCACGGGTTGTAAGGAGGCGACTGAGGCAGGAGGGTATAGAAAAGGGAATTAAAGTGGTGTACTCCACGGAGAAACCAATTGCTATCGGTGTGGTCAGCGGTAATGACAAAGGAGAAAAAAGGCCTCCGGGCAGCATTTCCTTCATTCCGCCCATTGCCGGATTGATATTGGCTGGTCTTGTGGTGACAGACCACCTTGGAGGCCGCTCCTAAAACTTTCACCTCTCAATTTTTGACCGGCCTCTTTAGAATAAAATGGCTTTTTAAGGTAAATGAATTGACAATGACTTTTGGGGAATATTATAATTTAGCAAGGGAAAGGCATTGTTAACATTTATTTACAAGCTTTATCATTGTTTATAATGGGCTTTAGGTAATTTTAACCGGACAAACAAAGGCCGGAATTATATAAGGAGGGGTGGATGTATTGGCCAGCGAACTTATTCAATATTTATCTGATACCACTTTTAAGGATTTTGTGAGCAAATCGGATGTTCCGTTGGTGGTGGACTTCTGGGCTGAATGGTGCGGGCCTTGTAAAATGATTGCACCTGTAGTAGAGGAACTGGCTTCGGAGTACCAGGGGAAAGCGGCGGTGGCAAAACTGAATGTAGACGAGAACCGCTCCACTCCCACCGAATTTAAGGTTATAAGCATTCCCACATTAATTATTTTCAAGGGCGGCAAGGAAGTTGAACGCTCCATCGGCTTTAAAACTAAAAAAGAATTGAAGGCGATTATTGACAAACATATATAAAAAAAGGAAAAACAGGTTCAGGCACGCGTGGTAAAACACGCGTTTTTTATTTTTTTACCTCCTCTGGTATTATTTAATTAAAAAAATGACCATACTATTAACAGCTTATATTTAAAACGGGAGGTGAGAACATGGTAGGAACACCGCTGGCGGATTATTTCAGAAAAGTAAACGACCGCCTGCCCGAAGAAGCTGAACGGGTGCTTTTAGCGCTTGTGGATCAGGGCAGCATGAATAAAGAGGAGTTATCCCTTACCGCCAAAGTTAAAAGGGCGGTACTGGATCATGTGGTTATGCAGCTATATGCCCTGGGACTGGTGGAAGTATCCACCGAAGGCAAAAGTAAAATATGCAGCCTTACAAGATTGGGTGATGAATTCTTAAACCTGATCAAAGAAGCCGGTTAATAGTCAACCGGCTTTTCTTATTGACTGACTGGAATTAGCTGGTATGGGTTCGCCTCTCAAGCAGCTTTTGTTCAAATGTTTATCTTATAAAAAAGAATGGTTAAAATAAGAACTTCGAAATAGTAACTACCCGGAAAATGATTATACTGAGTGAATTCATGGTCAGGAGTCAGGAATCAGTATAAGAATAAGAATACG
>CBEULQ010000160.1:0-6025 GCA_965543975.1 uncultured Desulfocucumis sp.
TCTATCTTCTTGTCAGTCCCTTCATCCACCACAAATTTTATGTCACCGGCTCCATTTAGATTAACACTTAAGGGTTTTGGTTCCTCGCCTTTTTTTAGCTCCATTTTTTCGACCTTCTTATCGTTTACAAACACTGTTACATATACGGATTCGGAACCTTTGCTCTCATCATCCATGGCGATTGAACCGGTCAGTTGCTTAAGTCCACTGGATACTGTGGTAAATTTGCATTCTGCTAACTTATCAGTGGGCGACACATAAAAACCTTTCTTATATTCCTTTTCATTAACCATCATTTTTGAATTGACGCTATATTTGAGGCCATTATTCGCAGGGATAAACAAGTCCTGTATACTGAGGGATTTGGGTGAATTACCACCCGTAATGATTACTGTATTGTCTTCCCAGCCGACCTGCTGGTTTAACGCTTCCGCTACAGCCCTCAAAGGAACAAATACCCTGTCGTTATATGTAAATGGTTCCAACTGAGACTGTACAAGCTTTCCGTTAACAACTATTTTAATATTGCTATACTTTGCCAGGATATTTTTGCCGCCGTCGGATGCCAAAACAAATGTGCCCCCAAACAACATCATCCCAATTAATAAACCCGATAGAAAAACCAAGACATTCTTCTTCAATACTAATACCCTCCCTGAAAATTTTAGTATAATTTAGCCTTTGCTTCCAGACTAATCCTTTATGCTATTATACTATAAATGGTTAATATTTGTAATAATTTATATAGCACCATTCTTATTCTAACAAGACAGCTTTCAATTGACTCTATTTGTAATTACGTGAGATAATAAACTTAGTTGCTAAATAAATGCAAAGGAGGTCAAAGAAAATTGATTTGATTTCCATACCAACAAAATAAAATACTATTTGAGGTGATAAAATATGAAATTAGCTATTCGACTTCTTGGGGCAATCATGATGACGCTGTTTCTCTCGATCCCTGCGTTCGCCTCACCCAGGGTGGTACTTGACGGACAGTTTTTGCAGTTTGATACCCAGCCGACAATTGAAAACGGAACCACTCTAGTCCCCCTGAGGCAGATATTCCAGTCACTGGGTGCCACAATAACATGGGACGAAAATACAAAAAAAATAACGGCTAAAAAAGACGCTACTGTTATTACGCTATTCGTTGGGAAAAGCGAAGCATACGTAAACAATAAAAAGGTAACATTGACTGTTCCCCCTAAGGTTATTAACAACAGGACTCTGGTTCCCCTGAGGTTTATAAGTGAGTCTCTCGGTGCAGATGTTGACTGGGATGCGGCCCAGCAGATAGCTGTGATAACATCCCCCAAGGAAGAACCGAAGACTGTAGAAGAAACAAAAGCTGTGGAAAAGCCAAAAGCTGTAGAAACAACAACCCCGAGTCAAATTATAAAAGTCCACTTTATTAATGTGGGAAATGCGGACGCCATATATATAAGCCTGCCTAACAAAAAAGACATACTGATAGATTCAGGTCATGACGAACTTTACCGTGACATACCGCAAAAAGTTGTGAGTTACCTAAAGGATCAGGGCGTAGATGATATAGATTTATTAATAGCAAGTGCCCCACTAAGAGATTACATCGGCTATCTTGACAGGGTGTTCTATAATTTTCAGGTAAAGAAACTTATCGACTCCGGTTATGCCCATCCCATTAAAGAATATAACGACTATATTAATTATTCATTGAATGCCCAATCCAGAGAAGCCGCAAATAAACAGCATTTTAATTTCGATGGAATAAGTTTTGATGTATTGACCTCACCGGGTTATTGGAAAAACGAAAAGGATAATTCTGTTGTTACAAAACTTACGTATAATAACGTATCATTTTTGTTTATGGGTTCCGCGACTGTCGAGAAAGCAAAAAATCTAACAGGCAATCTTTCAGCAAAAATATTGAAAGTTGCCGATCACGGAAGCAAAGATTCGCTCTCTTCCGAATTTCTCGATAAGGTAAAGCCCGAAACCGCAGTTATCTGTGTGGGAGCAAATCCTTATGGCAATCCGGATAAAAATATTTTGACAGATCTTAAAAGCGTAAAAGTATACCGTACAGATGAGTCAGGCAACATAATTATAAGTACCGATGGAAAAAGTTACAATATCACCACCGAAATTAACAATCCCGATGATAGTCCAGCCCCTGCTCAAGCACAGTCAACCGTTACCTACATTGGGGATCTCGAGACTAATGTGTACCACGAATCCACATGCCCGCTGGTGAAGGATATAAAAAAGGAAAATAAGGTGTATTTCAAATACAGCTTTGACGCCCGGGAAAAGGGATTTGTGCCCTGCAAAGTATGCAACCCGTAAATAATAAAAGAAAAAGGGTGGCCCGGAGGTCACCCTTTTTCTTTTATATTTCATATTTGAAAGTTCCCTTGTATTTGGCCAGCGTATCCTGAGCCACAACATACTGCGATTTTAATGATGCTATACCATAATCCAGAGACATGCGTTTTACATCAACTTCCAGCAAGGCGTCTTTGGTGGTAAGCCCCAAATCATAATTCAGCTTTGCCACCCTACCTACTTCATCAATTTCTTGTTTCTGGGTTGTTAACTGGTTGTATTTTTCTGCCATGTAATTAAGTGAATTTACCAATTCACGTAATTGCAATTTAATTGTATCTTGAGTCGAAGCAGCTTCCAGGTAAGCCTTTTCCTCTTTATTCTCTCCCACGTCATGCCATGTTTCAAATATTTTAAGCTGGGAGGCAAGCTTAGCCGACTCATTGGCGCTCCACAATTCAAATGATCCGTATAATGCTGCACTTACTTCCCTGTCAACATCAGTGTTCACCTTAATATCCGTGTCGATATCGGTAGTAAGAACCGGTCTACTGGCTGTCTCCTTGCCAATTAGCGTGTTTAGCTCGCTATAAGCCTTGTCAAGACTTTTATTAACCTCTTCCAGACTTGCCTTGTCAGTGGCAATCTGTGATTCCAAGGAGTCCAGCTTGCTCTTTGTGCTCATACCCACATTAAAGCGGGCCTTTTCCTGTACAAGTTTCAACTTGTCCAATTCCAGCGTCTTTTCCTGCATTTCCTTTTGAATCTGCGTTGTCAAGCAGCTATAATAGGCTGTTTTTGTATCAATGGCCAATTGTGCCTCATCGTTTTTCAACTTCTTTTTAGAAACCTTCAGAGCGCTTTCCGTATTAAAATAACTTAAGAAAGTCGATTTATCCGAAGCTCCATAACCAGATCCCAAGGGCATATATTTTACGTCTGCCATAGCATCTTCAAACTGAATTTCCGTGGAATCTATGTTTTTTTCCGCCGCCTTTAAATCCTTACTGTTGCTTATGGCCATTTTTATGGCGTCTTCCAGTGATATTTTTGAATTTTCATCGGCCCAGGCCGGTACTGCAAACAATACAGCCAATATCAGGGTGAATAGCATAATTATTTTTTTATGCACTGGCAATCTCCCCCATATTAAAGAAACAAAAGCCCAGTCCAGAATGGAGCTGGGCTTTTGTTCAACCAGAATTTCTAGAACTCAATACCTACAGCCTTGGTTGCAGCATTCCAGGTTACGGTTGCGCCAAAGGCTTCTGCCACATACCTTGCGGGAAGCATGGTGCGTCCATTGGAGATCTCCGGAGCTACGTCCATGGCGGTGTCGGTGCCGTCAACATTGATGTTGGTGCTGCCGATAACCAGTTTCACAACTTTGTCACCCTTTGTCAGGGTTACGGTTTGGGTAGCTTCATCCCAAGCGATGTCGCTGTCGGACAGACCGCAGGTGTAAGCCAGGTAACGAACAGGAACATAGGTTCTGCCGCTCTTGATGTACGGAGCAGCATCCATCATCTTCATTTGACCACCGATGTTGTAGAAGTTGCTGCCGATCATGAACATGCCACCAGTCTCCGCCTGAGGAGCAGGAGTTACAACGTTGGCAACAGCAACTGTTGCTGCGTTAGAGGAGTTGAAGGATTCAGCGCTTCTCGGGTCCACAACGGCTCCACCTTTAACCTTGATGGTCAGAGGACCTTCGGGGAAGCTGCGGTTTACGCTGAGCTTAATGTTGCTGAACTTAACTGCACTTGCAGTCTTGCTTGCTTTGTCGATTTCTACGTAGACTTGGTCATACAGACCATCGCTGTCACTATCCTTGAGGTATACCAGGCTGCTGTTGTCCAGCTTGAGGTCGCCTTCAATCACTTCAGCGGTCGGGCGGCTTGCAAAGTCAGCGCCATCCGGAGCCTGAAGGATTAAGGTAGCCGGGGTGTAGTCAACCCATTTTTTGCTGCCGGAATCATAAGACTTGGTTTCGTCCATAATGGCGCCGGCTTTGTTTTCTTTAACGATTACATCGCCAACAGACTGGGACTGGACACCGATTTTAACTTCGGTGGCTTTTTCAACTGAAGCATCAACAGGAGCAACGACTTCGGCTACCTTGACTTCGCCTTGCACTCCAGCGGTGCCGGAGAACTTGAGTACTACATCACCGGTTGCGCCGATTCTGGTTCCAATTTCCAGTTTCTTGAGGGTGTATTCGTCTTTAGCATCTTCAACTTTCCATACAAGTTTGGTATCGCTTTCATCTGTGCATTTTAAACCGGTGCTGGTGGGAACATCAGCTTCTGAAGCATAGGCAAACTTGGCATTACCTGAAAGTTCAGCTATGATGTACCTTCCCTTGACAACGCTGTCCTTGGCATCGGACTTGATTTTAACTTCATCAAGTTCTTTTGCCCATTTACCAGCGTTGATGGTCTTCACTGACTTAACGCTAACGGTTGTTCCGAAATCCTGAATCTTACCGGCAACCAGTGTGGTATCGGGAACATCGTTGGTGCTGTCGCCTTCGATTTCAATTTCGTAGTCGCCTACTTCAGCGTCGTAATCAACGTCGACTGTGAATGTAAGATCGAGGAAGCCACGTCCATCATAACTAAATTCATCTTTAGTATAAAGGGTAATAGTCAGTTCGTCTTCGTCCGTTATCTCCGATTTTTTCACTACGCCAGACAGTGTGCCGCTTACGGCAACAGGGGAGCTATTAAACTCCAGACCGTCAGGAAGCGTAACAGTAATTTCGCCGCCGCGGAGGCTGCCTTTTGCGCTTTCAGTAATTCTGAAAGTACCGGTTTTTACGCCTGTTTGACCAACATCAAGGTCTTTCTTGCTGAGAACGGTAACAACGTTATCATCACCGAGGATATGACCGATTACATATTGTCCCTCAGTTACCTTGCTTTCCAGGGAGGTAACGTCAACCTTTACGTCACCGGTGAAGTCATCATCGATTGTCAGGGTTCCGAAGTCAACAATCAGCACGTCATTACTGCCACCATTGGTGCCATATACCTTTAACGTTACTGATGTCTCTGTGGGAGTTCCCACTATGCTACCGGAGATTCCAGTAGAACCGCTTGTAAGATTACCAAAAGTCAGGGAAGAGGGGGTTTTAAACTCTACGCCATCCGGGAAGGTGAAGGTGATCACCACACCCTTCGAAGTTGTAAAGATGTCC
This sequence comes from uncultured Desulfocucumis sp., assembly GCA_965543975.1. GTDB lineage: Bacteria > Bacillota > Desulfotomaculia > Desulfotomaculales > Desulfocucumaceae > Desulfocucumis. Next base: position 5,510 of record CBEULQ010000160.1, read on the forward strand.
TGAAAATCAGTGGTTTCCTTAATTATCATGTTACCAAAGGTGCCTTCGTCTGCCGAGTCGGAATAGTTAACTTCCGAGTCTGCGTAGTTCATTGTTAATCCAGCTGCTGCCGCCGGAGATGCCATGGGAATCAGCATGGCTACCAGCAGTGACAAGGTCAGCAGGATTGATAAAAATCTTCTGCTTCTTTTCACTTAGTCTTTCCTCCTTAATTTTTGTGGTGTTGTACTTTGTTTTTTGCCCCAGTCAACTATTTAACTGGGCGGCGGTTAGATTTCTCTACCCGGCCTGTTCACCTCCTTTACAGGGTCTTTCTTTAAGATAACACTTACCCGGGGCGAAACGCCCGGAAAGGCAATCCTTGAAAATTATTCAACAAAATATACCATTATCCTTCTGACTAACTAAAATTTATCTTCTCAGGCAAACCAAAGATTGTATGTACTTATCTGGCTACAATGGACAGCTGTTCTTAATATGGCTCCTTGCTGCCTACAATGGGTTAGACACGTTAAT
>CBEULQ010000161.1:0-6020 GCA_965543975.1 uncultured Desulfocucumis sp.
TCTACGAACATAAGAAGGTGTGTCCCCTGACATACGTTGGGGACATTCCTTCGTGGAATTGTTAAGAGGTAAGGAGTTTCCACGAACATAAGAAGGTGTGTCCCCTGACCTTAATAGGGTGCTTTTGTATGTACTTATAGTATGTTCAAGTATTGACCGGATAGACTGTTACGGTGTTCCCTTCCTCTAACGGCGGGTGCCCGGCAGGTATTTCGATCAGTGCGTTGTAGCCGGCCAGTGATTTCAGCATGCTGGATTTCTGTCCGGGCAGGATTGTTACCTTCCAGCCCCCTTCACCGCATTGGGCATATCCCCGCAAAAAGCGGCGGGTATTTCCTCCCTTGGCATAAGAGTTGGTGCAGGTGGCGGCGAATACCCTGGGATGAGGGTCTAATCGCTGCATTGCACGCAGTACAGGAGCGGCCAATAGGTGATAGCCGGTGATGCAGGCGGAAGGGTTGCCGGAAAGGGATATTACCGGTTTGGACCCGCTTATACCGCCTCCGCTGTGGCTGCCGGGTTTCGCCCGGACGCCCCAGAAAAGCATTCTTGTTCCCGCCTCCCGCAACAATGAAAGTGCTTGATCAGAAGCGCCGGAGGCCGCTCCTCCCACGGTTAAAATCAGATCAGCCTGGCTGATTAAACCTGCCAGAACCGCTTTAATTCCTTCTTTTTTTTCCCTGTGCAAATATTCTATGTTTGTAACCAGACCTCCGTCAAGGGTAATAAGTGATGCCAGCAGTGGACCGTTGCTGTCACGAACCTGCCCTTTTTCAGGCGTTAAATGGCAGGGAATTATTTCGGGTCCCAGGCATACTATGGCCACCCGGGGACGTTGATACACTTTAATCTTGCTGTGTCCGAAAGCAGCAAGTATTCCCAGCACACCGGGGGTAATCGGCGCTCCGCGCATTACCAGGGTATAACCATTGCGAAAATCCTCACCCTGTGGTTTTATGTTCTCTCCCGGAGCAATTTCTTCATCCCAAAAGACGTGGTTCCCCTCAAACCTCGCTTTTTCCTGGGGAATAACCGCTGCCGTATCCCCGGGCAAAGGTCCGCCGGTGACAACCCTGGAGGTTTTTCCGGGTTCCAGCGGCACGGAGGGTGTATCTCCGGGATACAGCATTTCCAGAACGGTTAGGCTGGCCCGTCCCTTTAAGTTGTGTTGATGAACAGCGTAACCGTCCACCGCAGACTGGGAGCAAGCGGGCAGATCTCCGGAGGCCGTATAATCCACGGCGGCAATCCGGTTAAGAGCCTGCAGCAGCGGAACGGTTTCTGCCGGCAGGGGAATAATTTGGCCCAGGAGTGATTCCCGCGCTTCTTCCACATTAACTTTAAAAAACAATTTGATCATCTCCGGTTTAATAAAAGAGGAGTCGGTCGGGGTTTATCATCATATTATCTCGCTAACAGCCTGTAAGACCCCGTCCTTGAAGTTCGGGGATAAACAGGCTGTAAAGCTCGAACTAAGTTCGCTCTAAGGGTTCGGTAGGTGAATAACCCCTTCCGAACCCAAGGCTCACTTATATTTATAGTCCGTTTGATTTTCCGAAGGAGCAGGAAGGATAGCGGCAAACTTCGCACTCTTCGCACAGACCCCCGTGCCCCATGGCCACCACATCAGCCCGGCTCACTCGTTCCCCGGCGAAGAATCTTGGCAGCAGTAAGTCCAGTATGGTAGTTCGGTTGTACATTACGCAGCCCGGCAGCCCGCAGATGGGAACATGGCCCAGATAAGCCAGCATAAACATGGAGCCTGGCAGCACAGGGGCTCCGTAAAAGACTACCTCTGCCCCGGTGGCCCTTATTCCCGGAGGAGTAACGTCGTCCGGGTCAACGGACATGCCGCCACTGGTTAAAACCAGCTCCGCGCCTTCCGCAATGAAGCGGCGTATTTCCTGGGTAATAAGGTCCTGGTCGTCCGGAACGATGGACTGGCCCATTACCCTGCCTCCATAGGATGTTACTTTGCTTCGGATCATACCTAATGAGGCGTCTTGAATACGGCCGCTGTATACTTCGTTGCCGGTGGTGACCACGGCCACCCACAGGGGGTTGAATGGTTTCACGTAAATAAGCGACTCATGTTGCCGGCATATTTTTTCTGCCTCTTCAAGCTTGTCAGCGGGCACGGCCAGCGGGGTCACCCTGGTGCCCGCCACGGTTTGGCCCGCCTCTACAACCCTGTTGTTGTGCAGAGTGGAAAACACCATGTCTTCTATGCTGTTGACAGAGTTAAGCCGGTCAATGTCCACCTTGAGCAGTCCCTTGTCCGTGGCTTTAAGAGCTACCTTTCCCTGATTAGGCCCGTCCATGGTCAGGCCCCGGCCTGCTGCGGCGCCGGCCAGCCGGAGGGCGGCTTCGTCCTCGTGCACCATGTTCTCCTCCGGTTCCCAAACATATATATGCTCCTTACCAAGGTTCAGCAGCGCATCTATATCCGACTCCCGGATTACGTGCCCCTTTTGGAAGGCCCTGGTTTTTTCCCGGCCGGGGATAATTCTGGTAATGTCGTGGCCAAGAACCATGCCCACTGCTTCGGTAACAGGCACTTTCCGCATTGTCACGGCCTCCTTGCCGCTGCCGGAACTTCGCAATAATCTGGCTTAAGGGAAGCCCGGCGTACTAATAAAAAGTATTCATATCTTTTCTGGCGCATACCTAATATTTGCCGGTTTTGCATATAGGGTCCGCGGCGTCATCGGTAACGGCGTTGTTAGGGCTCCCTATTCTTTTACCACATTGACAGCGCAGACCTTGTATTCACCGGTTTTGGTGATTGGGTCCAGGGCGTCGCTGGTTAGTGCGTTGGCTGGACTGTCCTTGTAGTGGAAGGACATCCATATAACACCCGGCGGCACCCGGTCCGTCACTTGAATTTTGGTGGTCAGTTCGCCCCTTCTGGAGTATACCTTCACCCTGTCTCCGTAGTCCACGCCCAGCCGGGCCGCGTCTTCGGGATTCACCTCGGCGTATTCCTCGTTCCATATACTATTTATGGCCTGGGAATACGGCGTGGTGACATTGTAATGATAGAGTATCCTGCCGGTGGACAGCAGGAAAGGATATTCCTGGTCCGGCAGTTCTGCCGGCGGGATGTGTTCTATGGATTGGAACAGTCCCTTGCCCCTGCTGAAAGCCTGGGCATGCAGGTACGGCGTGCCCGGGTGGTCGCTGGTGGGGCAGGGCCACTGAATTCCTTTTTGATCTATCCTGGTGTAGTTAATGCCTCCATAAGGCGGTGAAAGGGAAGCCATTTCCGCAAATATTTCTTCAGGTCCGCGGTAGTTCATGGGATATCCCATTTTGTTGCTCAGGGTAATAATCGTCTCCCAGTTGGTCATTCCCGGCAAAGGATCAATTGCCCGGCGAACCCTCTGAACCCTACGCTCTGTACTGGTAAAGGTCCCGTCGGTTTCCGCAAAGCTGGCGGCGGGCAGTATTACATCGGCATATTCGGCGGTTTCAGTCAGGAAGAGTTCCTGTACCACCAAAAATTCGAGGTTTTCCAGCCCGGCCCTGATATGATTACTGTTGGGGTCCGTGAGCACCGGATTCTCGCCCAGTATATACATAGACTTGATTTCGCCAGAGTGAGCCTTGTCAAACATTTCAGGGATCATCAGACCCATATCTCCGGAGAGAGCAACTCCCCAGGCCTTTTCAAACTTTTCCTTTGCAGCGGGGTCTATTACCCTCTGGTAGCCGGGGTATACGTTGGGAAGCGCTCCCATATCGCAGGCCCCCTGCACGTTGTTCTGTCCCCGGATGGGATTGACCCCGGTTCCGGGACGGCCCAGGTGACCGGTTAACATGGCCAGGTTGGCCACGCTCATTACGTTGTTAGTCCCGCAGACATGCTCAGTAATGCCGAGGGTATAGAAAATCATTACTTTGTCTGTGGTGGCGTAAAGCCTGGCCACTGCGTATAAATCTTCCTCGGGTATGCCGGTAAGGCGGGAAACATAATCCGGAGTGTATTTTGCCACAGTATCTTTTAGGACTTCATAGTTTTCGGTTCTTTCCCGTACAAAAACTTCGTTCTGAAGGTTTTCCTTGATAATTATGTTCATCAGGCCGTTGAGAAGAGGGATGTCCGTACCGGGTTGCAGCCGTAGCCAGTAATCCGACTCTTCCGCCAATTCTATACGCCTGGGGTCGATTACTATGAGCTTTGCCCCCCGGCGCGCCGCCTGGCGCATTTTATATCCGATGACAGGGTGGGCCTCGGTGGTGTTTGTTCCCACTAAAAGCATCAATTCAGCCTGATCTATTTCCGCTATGGAATTGGTCATTGCGCCGCTGCCGAAAGAAGTGGCCAGACCGGCCACTGTCGGAGCGTGTCAGGTACGGGCACAATGGTCAACGTTGTTAGTGCCCATCACCACCCTCGTAAATTTTTGCATTAAATAGTTTTCCTCATTGGTGCACCTGGCCGAGCTTAGGGCGGCAAAGGAATCGGGACCGTATTTTTCTTTAATGCCTTGCAGACTGTTGGCTATCTTATCCAGAGCCTCGTCCCAGGTTGCTGGAACGAACTGTCCATCCTTTTTTATAAGAGGGGTGGTCAGCCGCCGGTTGCTGTATATGAAATCCCAGCCGAAACGGCCCTTGATACATAGTGACCGTCCGTTCACCACATTGTCTGGCCCGGTGGTGACAGCCATAACTTTACCGTCTTTAACATTAAGGTCGAAATTGCAGCCGGTGCCGCAAAACGGGCAGGTGGTTTTTACCTTTGTAAATTCATAATGGCGTGCCTTGCCCTGGATTGGCTTTTCCGTAAGCGCCCCGGTGGGACAGACGGAAACGCAGTTGCCGCAAAAAACGCAATCCGACTCAATAAAGGGAACATCAAAGAAAGTGGTTACTTTGCTGTTAAAACCCCTGTAAGCGTAGTCCAGGTTGTTTTTGCCGGTGATTTCGGCGCAGGCACGGACACATTTGCCGCAAAGTATGCATTTGTTCATGTCACGCACTATAAAGGGATTGGTGTCTTCCAACTCGTAATCGTGCTTGTCCCCCCGGAAGGAGCTCTGTTTCACTCCGTATTCGTAGCAGTAGGAGGCAAGTTTGCAGTTGCCCATTTTTTCGCAGGTGAGGCAGTCCTGGGGGTGATTGGCCAGCAGCAGTTCCAGTATGGTCCGCCTGGCTTCCATAACCGCCGGGGAATGGGTATGCACCGCCATCCCGGGTGATACAGCGGTTACACAGGAAGCAGGCAGATTGCGCATGCCCTCGATTTCCACCACGCACAGCCGGCAGGCTCCGAATGGACTCAAATCCTTTTCGTAGCATAGCCTGGGTATGTGGATGCCTAGCATTTCTGCGGCATTTAGTACCGTTGTGCCTGCCTGTACCTCAACCTCCGATCCATTAATGGTAAGCTTAACGCTATTCAATACATCACATCCTTTATTAAATAAATAATTGATTATTCACAGTACACATGGTTAAAATAAAAAACCTCCAACCGTGGTTGGAGGTTTTTGCGCAAGTAAAAAATCACAGTGACAGGAATACTAAAAAAGATACAAAATACCCGTCGCTGACAGGGGGTTAAGGCTCCTTTCCAATCACGGGAGGCAAACCCGTTTCCAGATTTACCCTAACGGCCATTATGCCCTGGCTGAAACGCTTTAGACAAAAAGGCTCGGAGCAGCATATTAATTTGTCAGTAAATAAATACAATTTAACTGGCTTCATTTTAAAGCTGCTGTGACAAAGTGTCAAGCTTAATTGTTATTTTCTGAGGGATCAATAAAATTTGAAATAATAAAATCAGCCAGTTTGCCTATCTGTTCAAAGTCAAACCGGGGCAGGTTATCTTCCAAGGGAGCGTCTGTTAACAGGGCGACTACTTCTGAACCCGGGGGAAGCCTTCTGGTGGAATAATTATTTCGGTATACTTCTATTTTGGGGCCGGGTTCGGATTTAAAACCCTCCACAATTATTACATCCACATCCTCCACCTGTCCGGTTAAATCCTGCAGTTGTGGAGGAGTTTGACATGA
>CBEULQ010000162.1:0-5980 GCA_965543975.1 uncultured Desulfocucumis sp.
CGCACCTGAGAACCTCCGGAACAAACATGTCGCCAGCCTTGAAGTGGACACCCACTACATTCATCCCGCCGATTAAACCTTCGTTAATTATTTCCAGCGGGTTGTTTCCGGCCTCTATAAGACCTTTAACCAGTTGTTGAACCTCATCCAACTTACCATTAATCACAGCCTGAGCAAGATTTTCATAATTCGCCATAAAATTTACCTCCCATTAATAATTGTGTTTTATAATTTCAACCCGGTGCTCAAGGTAATCATAAGCGACTATCCGGCCCGAGCCAGAGCAATCTTGTTCACAAAGGCCCTGGCGGTATCCGTGATAATATTGTAGTCACCGGCGGCAATTCCCTTTTTGGTAAGGTCGCTGCCCACGCCCACCGCTACCGCGCCGGCCTTTATCCACTGGTCCACATTGTCTATACTGACGCCGCCGGTGGGCATGATGTTGACATGGGGCAGGGGCCCACGAAATGACTTGATTGCACCCGGCCCGAACAGTTCGCCGGGAAACAGTTTAATTATGTCCACCCCCAGTTCCATGGCGGCAACCATTTCCGTGGTGGTGGCACAGCCCGGCATGCAGATTACCTGGTAGCGGTTGCACAATCTCACCGTCTCCGGATTAAGGGCGGGGCTCACTATGTACCGTGCCCCGGCCAGGATGCAGACCCGGGCGGTTTCCGGGTCCAGCACCGTGCCGGCGCCGATGAGCATTTCCTCTTCCCTGAAGCTCCGGGCCAGTTCCTTAATTACGTCAACAGCCCCGGGCACGGTCATGGTCACTTCAATGGCGGGGATACCCCCGGCCCGAACTGCCTCAATTACCATTTCCGTGGTGGTGGCACAGCCCGGCATGCAGATTACCTGGTAGCGGTTGCACAATCTCACCGTCTCCGGATTAAGGGCGGGGCTCACTATGTACCGTGCCCCGGCCAGGATGCAGACCCGGGCGGTTTCCGGGTCCAGCACCGTGCCGGCGCCGATGAGCATTTCCTCTTCCCTGAAGCTCCGGGCCAGTTCCTTAATTACGTCAACAGCCCCGGGCACGGTCATGGTCACTTCAATGGCGGGGATACCCCCGGCCCGAACTGCCTCAATTACCTTCATGGCTTTTTCCGTCGATTCCGCCCGGATAACGGCCACAATGCCCACGTCCAGTATCCTTTTCATCTGCTCATGCTTTTTCAGCATTTTATATCCACTCCTTCGCCAGACCTTATCTCTGCACCCGGCCGCTGGCGTCACCCTTCACCAGCAATTCCACTTCGTCCAGCGACACCATGTTGAAATCACCGGGAACGGAATGTTTCAGGCATGACGCGGCAGCGGCAAAATCTATGGCCTGCCGGGGCTCCCGGCCTGTTACCAGGGCATAGATAAGCCCGGCCGCAAAGGAGTCACCGCCACCCACCCGGTCCACAATGGGTTTTATGTCATAGCGCCGGGAAAGATACATATCATTCCCATCATAGAGTAGACCGGACCAGCCATTGTGGGAGGCGGAAAAACTTTCCCTGAGGGTAATGGCCACATATTTAAATCCGAATCTGTTATGCAACTGGCGGGCCACATCCAGGTACCCCCCGGTATCCAGTTCTCCTTTGGTTATGTCCGAATGAGCCGCCTTAATCCCGAATATATCCGATGCGTCTTCCTCGTTTCCGATGCACAAATCCACGTATTGCATCAACTCAGACATTATCTTGCCGGCCTTTTCTTTGGACCAGAGCTTTTTCCGGTAGTTGAGGTCGCAGCTCACGGTTACACCCTTTGCCCTGGCTACTTTACAGGCTTCCTGCACGTAGGCGGCGGCGCTGTCGCTAACGGCCGGGGTTATTCCGGTCCAGTGGAACCAACCCGCTCCCTCAAAAATGGCTTCCCAGTCGAAATCCCCCGGGACGGCTTGACTGATGGAAGAGTTGGCCCGGTCGTAAACAACCTTTGAAGGCCGCTGGGCTACCCCTCTTTCCAGAAAGTATATACCCAGCCGGCTTCCACCCCTTACAATATGACGTGTGTCCACCCCAAAGCGGCGCAGGTGGTTTATGGCTGACTGTCCGATGGGGTTGTCAGGCACCCTGGTGACATAAACAGCCTCAAGTCCGAAATTGGCCAGGGATACGGCCACATTGGATTCCCCGCCGCCGTAGGTAACATCAAAACTGTCCGCCTGGGTAAACCGGGTAAAGCCCGGAGTTGAAAGCCTGAGCATTATTTCGCCGAAAGTCACGATTTTTTTTGACATTAACATGACCTCCTATGAATTACAGACCTGCATTTTTCAAATATTCAATTGCCATCCGGGCGCTGCTGCCTGGATCGGGTTTGGGCATTATTTCGGCCGATACCGCTCCCTGGTACCCTATATCCCGCAGCTCGGAAAAAATCCTGGGAAATTCAATATGGCCGCAACCGGGAGCCCAGCGGTTGCTGTCAGCAACGTGGAAGTGCCCCAGCAACGCGGCAGCGTTTCTGATGCTGACGGTTATCGAAGGCTCCTCAATATTGGCATGAAAAGTGTCAAACAGTATTTTTAAATTGTCGGCGCCCACCGAATTTATCATTTCCAGGGCATCGGCGACGGTGTTGATCAGATTTGTTTCGTAACGGTTAATCGGCTCCAGAACGAGACCGACATCAAACCTTTTTCCGTAATCGGCACAATCCCTTAGGGCCGATTTCATCCATTCCGAAGCCTGCTCCTCATTTACTCCCGGCTGAACTTTGCCCCGGATCAGGCCGATAATCACAAGAGCCCCGAACCCGGCGGCAAACTCCACCTGGTCCTTGATTCTCTGCACCGCCTTGCGCCTGACGTAAACATCGGAATCGGTAAAACTCAACCCCTCTTCGCCGTAAGCCTGGCCGGTGCCGACGGCCACCAGGGGAAGCCTCAGTTCCTCCAGAAGTCTTTTTATTTCCCGGGCGTCCACAAGGGCGGGATCCCTTACGGCCATTTCCACGCCGTCATAACCCAGCACTGCAACCTTTTTTATGGCGGAAGCAAAATCATCCTTGATGGCCAGCGCCTCAAACCTGGCCGGCCCGGATATCACCAGACACTTTATCAATTTGACTTCCTCCTTGAATATAAGTGAGCCTTGGGTTCGGAAGGGGTTATTCCCCTGCCGAACCCTTAGAGCGAACTTAGTTCGAGCGTTACAGCCTGTTGAACCCCGACCTTCGAGGACGGGGTCTTACAGGCTGTTAGCGAGATAAAATTGGGGATCGCCGCTGGGGGCGACCCCCGCACAAAGGGAGGGTATATTATTAGGCCGGAGGCCAGTGTAATGAATATATGCTGCGTCCGCCGGGGGCCAGAGGCCCTTTCAGCACCGCTTCGACCTCTTCCCTGGGCCGCTGGGTCATGCCTTCCACCGGGGGAAGTTTGCCCGCCGGGAAGGTGGTTATTATATCCTCAACCAGCTTGGTTAGATAATCAAGAAACTTTTCCACACCGGGGATGGCTTTCTCCGCCTTGGCCAGGGTGGCCTTGCCCACAACACCTTCCGGATATGCCGCCACTTCGATGGGACCCATACCCACCTGGCCATACCAGGCAATGGGACGATGCAGCAGGTTACCGGCTTTATCCACATGGCCATCCGGCATGTAACCCTGAATTTTTGTGTCCACAGCCTTGTCCATGTCGATCATTTCCGGGAAGAGCGCCAATGACCAGGAGGTTTCCACCTCATCGGCATGGATAAACGAAGTCTCGTAAGGGCCTCCTTCGCTTTTCAGTTTAAATTGGTCCTGGATGGCGTGGTACCAGTTGACATTGCAAACCACCATGGGCACCTGATAGGTTTTGGCAAACTGGTGTATGGCGGTGGGGATTACGTATTCCTGACCGTGACCATTTAAGAGTATCATCTTGCGGAAGCCGGTGTTCCAGTAGCCGGCCATAACCGACTTCAGCACGCCGATAAAAATTTCTTCCGGCAGTATGACGGTACCCGGCATGCCCATGTGGTGATAAGGGTGTGAACCCCACCAGAGAGGCTGCGAAACTGTACAGCCAGTTTTCCGGGCCACCAGCTCCGCCATGCGGGTCACCAGGAAGGTGTCCTCGCCCAGGCAGGCGTGGGGGCCGTGGGCTTCCGTCGCCCCTATCGGAACAATAATCAGGTCGTTTTTCTTGAGCCGCTCTTCAACCTGAGCCCAGGTCATGTTCTGAAAATATGTGCCGTCGTTCTTATCCATGCTTCCGGCCTCTTTTAAGGGAAGTTCCCATTTGCTCATGTATAGTTACCTCCAATTGATTTCAAATTAAATAAGATATACGAACTAATCAATCAGTGCAGTAATTTTGCATTCCTTGCGGTTGGTACGCAGCATTACAATGTTTTCCGGCACCTGGTCCAGGGTTATCCGTTTGGTGATTAAGGGCAGCATGTTCATGCCGCTGGCCATGGCTTCAATTACCCGGGGGAAGGTCCCCTCCCCGGAGTGGCCCTGGGCGCCCACGATCTGTGCCCTGCGCACCTGTAGAACTTCTCCGGTCACCGGCATTTTGGCGTCCGCCCTGGCAACCACCACCACGGTGCTGTTAAGACCCCTGCCTTCCCAGATGCACTGCTCTATGAGTGGATAAACCACAGTGGGCAGACCTGTGGCTTCAAGATACAGCTTGGCGCCATAGCCGTCGGTAAGCTCCAGTACCCTGTTAACAAAGTCTTCTTTTAACGGATTGATTACCACATCAGCGCCCAGTTTCAACGCCAAGGCAGCCCTGCCCTCCTCAGGCTCGGAGAGTATAACCCGTGCTGCTCCCATACGTTTTAATATGGCGCAGGCAGCCAAACCAACTGGGCCACCCCCGGCGATTACCACGTTGTCTCCGGGCTTTATTCCGCCGCCCCGTTGGACCACCGCGTTGTATGCTACGCAGGTGGGCTCTACCAGTGAGCCGGCAAAATAAATATCGTTGCCGCTATAAGTTCTTTTCAGGGGGTCAAGACTCCATACCACCCGGTCAGGAACAACTATATATTTGGCAAATGCGCCGTTGACGTTAAAACCAAGCTCATCCAAACGCTCGCAGTGGTTCGGATAGCCATCGGCGCAGGGCTGGCAGCGGCCGCACCAGAGCATTTCCTCGGCACAAACGTCCTCGCCCCCAACGAAGGGTTTATTGGTACGTTTATTGATTGCTCCAGGACCGGCCTTAACCACCACGCCGGCGAATTCGTGACCAAGTATGGCGGGAAAACCAGTCAGGCCCGGATACCAGATGTACCCTTCCTCATCTGGTTGGGCCATATGTACATCGCTGCCGCATATGCCGCAGGCCTTTACTTCGATCAACACTTCGCCGGGTCCGGGTTCAGGTATATTTACCTCTTCGATACCCATTTCCGGGTTGCGCCAAACCTTGGAGCCAAGATATGTCTGCTTGAATTCAACGTCCTTGGAACCAAGTTTGAAATTCGGTTTTGGCTGCCAGTCAGCCCGTAATACCACAGCCTTCATTTTTTCGCTCATTTTTTACCCACCTCTCGTAATAAGGTTAGGGGACACACCTTCTGCATTGCCATTAATCCCCTTTTTTAACAATTTCCCAAAGGAATGTCCCCATCTTATGTAAGGGGACACATCTCCTTACCTTTTAACTATTTAACTATTTTTCGCGATGGAATATCCCCAATCCAAAAATGGACATTATTGGTTATATAAGCTTTATTGTCTTACCTAGCTTCATTGCAAACGTTTACATTTTGAGGCAAAAAAAAGTCTCATTTTTTCGGTGATCCGCTACTTTTACGAACCACCAGCCTTGGCTGCAAAACCACATGCTTTTTCTCTCCAGTATCCCCCTCCTTAATATCCTCTATCAATATTTTGGCAGCCATTTCCCCCATTACATATTTAGGCTGGGCTATGGTGGTAAGACCAATCTCCGCATAGGAGGCAAAAGTAATATCATCGAAGCCGATAACCGCTATATCGTCCGGAACCCTTAAACCGGCGTCCTGTA
>CBEULQ010000163.1:0-5973 GCA_965543975.1 uncultured Desulfocucumis sp.
AATACCACTCAATATCGGAAAGAAGCCTTTTCGAAGCTTCAATCAGGGCGGCCTTCCCGGAGTCTGTAATATGGTACCTTTTTCTATCCGGCATTCTACCCTCCTTTTCTTTATGTGAATAAACCAAATCTTTTTCTTCCAACCTCTTTAATACCTGGTATATAGAGGCCACTCCGACTCTAACCCATCTCCGCATGTCCCGGTAATCGATTGTTTTATCAATTTCATAGGCATAGGATGGTTTTTCATTAACAATACCGAGCAATATAACTTCCACATTCGACAACATCGGCATCATCCTGACTGCTATTGGCTGTAATACTATGTAGTATAGTAGTCAACATATAAAAAAAGTACTTACCAGGGTTTTGACCTGAAAAAACTCAGGTATGCACTGTCGCCACTATTTACCCACACTTTATACCGGGCAACATCGGTATTACTTTCATCCCATCGCAACCCTAAAGACATGGCCGCCAGCGGGACAAGGCGGGAGTAAGTTTAATATAGACCAATATTGTCTTTTTAAATATCACCAAAAAGAATTGGATATGGTTTAAAAAAGGGTGAAAAAAGAATTAGCACCAATCAACTCACCTGAGAATCCGTTATATTCAAGGTTTAAGTATCACCTTTATGGCGTTGTCCAGCTTCTTTTCAAAAATCTCGTAACCCTTTAAGGCTTCCGACAAGGGCAAGCGGTGGGTGATTAATGGAGTCAGATCAAGTTTGCCGGACTGAATAAGGCTGATTAATCTATTGGTATGGATGAAATTGCCCAGTCCAGCTTGTATAGTGATATTTCTGACCATTATTTTATTAAAGGAAACTTCCACCGGTTGTGAAATAACTCCGATGACGGACACAATCCCACCGGTGGCCACTGCAGCCAGACAACCGGCAAAGGCTGCCGGGCTACCGGCAGCCTCAACGGCCAGATCGGCCCCCCACCCGCCGGTAATATCCATAATGGCCGCTGCCGGATCCTCCTGCAAGACATTAATCACCTTGTCCGCTCCCATACGGGCGGCCAAGGCCAGACGGTGGTCATCCATATCCAGGGCAATAACCCTGGATGCTCCGAAGAGACGCGCAACTGCCACTGCGCACAAACCCACAGGTCCTGTGCCGAAAATAGCTACTACACTCCCCGGCTGGACACCCTTTCCTTCCGGGTTTACTCCCGCCACACCCGTGTATGCGGTGGCAAGGATATCCCCAACAAAAAGCACTTGCTCATCAGATAGATCTTCCGGTATCCTTTCCAGCGTTTCGTCTGCGTACAATACACGGGCATACTCCGCCTGTACCCCCTGAAGGTCGCCCAACATCTGCCCGCACCCATAGGCTCCCCCGTTTGCGCAGGCGTATAATAGCCCGCTGCGGCAGGCTCGGCACCGCCCGCAATAGACCCCGGCCATACCTACCACCCTGTCGCCGGGCTTAACCCTGGTAACGGCAGAACCTACTTCTTCCACCACACCGGCGAATTCATGGCCGATAACCGTTCCCGGTTTTACCCTCAAAAAGCCGTGTAAAATATGCAAATCGCTGCCGCAAATTGCAGTGGTGGCAACACGTACAATGGCGTCCCCGGGATCCTGTATTTTAGGTTTTGGAACATCCTCCATACGAATATCACCCACACCCCGGTAAACTACAGCTTTCACAGCCACATCCCCCCATTGTTAAACAGCCTCTAGGATTATAGCCGCGCCCGGACCGCCACCGGCGCACAGAGAAGCGCATCCAAACTGGACACCGCGACGTCGCATTTCGTAGAGCAACGTAACTATTATCCGGACCCCCGTGCAACTTACCGGATGGCCTAATGAAATGCCTGACCCATTGGCATTAACCTTATCCATATCCAGGTTCAACTCCCGGTTTACTGCTAAAAATTGGGCCGCAAAGGCTTCATTTAATTCCCAGTAGCCAATATCCTCCATCTTCAGGTTGGCAAACTGCATAGCGCGTTTTACTGCCTGAACTATTCCCATTCCCATGATACTTGGATCTACAGCCCCTGATGCGGTAGCAACAATACGTGCCAGCGGATTACATCCAAGTTCCCTGGCTTTGTCCGGCGTCATTAGAATCAAGGCGGCAGCCGCATCATTCAAGCCGGAAGCATTACCGGCTGTAACGGTCCCCTCTTTGTCAAAAACGGGGGGTAACTTGGCCAGTGCCTCCAGGCTTGTGTTCGGTTTGGGATGCTCGTCAGTGTCGAAAAGAACTGATCCATTCTTAGTTTTAATCTCCACCGGGATGATCTCATCATTAAACTTATCTTTGATTGCCCGGCAAGCCCGCTGGTGACTGAGCAGAGCCAATTCATCCTGCTCCCTGCGGGTAATTTTATACATCTTTGCAAGATTTTCCGCAGTAACCCCCATGTGGTAATTGTTAAAAGCGTCAATCAGTCCGTCGTTAAACATGGAATCAACAATTTTATTATGGCCCATACGATATCCTTTACGTGCCCCGGGCAACAGATAGGGTATGTTTGACATGCTTTCGGGGCCAACTGCCGCCCCGACATCCACTTTTCCCAAAATAATCTCTTGAGATATAATTTCTGTTGCCCTCATAGAAGACGCGCATTGCTGGTTAACCGTAGCCGCCACTGTCTCAACGGAGCAGCCGGCGCCCAAAGCCACTTGCCGGCCCGGGTTGGGTTTGCATCCGGTCATATTGCCCATTCCAGCCACAACCTCTTCGATTAGGCCCGGTTCAATCCCGGCTTTGTTTAGCGCTGCTTTAAGAGCAATAACTCCTAATTCCACAGCCGAAAGGTCTTTTAAAGAACCTAAAAAATCACCGATGGGAGTACGCATACCACTTACAATAAGAACTTCACGCACACGAGTTCCTCCTTGTAATCTGATTTCTCAAAAACCCCTTAATCATAGCCCCAGCGTCTCCTTCCTTCAAACCACGGCTCCTCATAGATGATAGCACTATATGCTAAGATCGCCGGAACATCATTCAAATAAACGGTTGGGAAGCCATAAAACTATATCAGGAAATACCACAAGTATTATTAGAAAAGCTGCCATAATTAAAACAAATGGCACGATGGAAAGACAAATATCTCTCATGGGTATATCTTTTGGAACAATTGATTTCATATAGAAGAGATTAAAGCCAAAAGGCGGGGTCAGGTAGCCTATCTGCATATTGACGATAAAAAGGACTCCGAACCATACAGGGTCAAAACCTAACATTTTGATTACAGGAACAAAAATCGGGGTGGTGATCATTATGATACCTCCCGGGTCCAGAAACATGCCCAGGATAAAGAGGGTAAACATCATTCCTGCCAGAATGAGATAGGGTGACACTGTCAGTGCAGCTACTATCTCTCTTATGAAGTCTATAGCTCCCACAGCAGTGTAGAGGGAACAAAAGCACGCGCTGCCGATGATAATCCATACGATCATAGTAGAAAGCCGGAGAGATTGGTAGCAACTTTCTTTAAGAACTGTCCAGGTAAGGCTGCGCCGGACAGCAGCGCATAGGAGACTGCCCAAACTACCAACGGCGGCAGCTTCGGTGGGGGTGCAAACGCCCCCAAAAATAGCTCCTAAAACCAAAAGGATAAGGAGTATTGGAAGAATCAAACCCTTTAAAGCAAGGAATCTCTCTCCCCAGGTAGGCCGCTCTTCGGATGGGATTGCCGGACATAGTTGTGGTTGCAAATGGGATCTTACAGCTATATAGGCGATGAACAGAAAGGAAAGAAGCAAGCCGGGAATAATACCTCCGGCGAACAGCTTCCCAATTGACTCCGACGCGAAAACCCCGTAAACGATCATCAATACACTGGGCGGGATAAGTATCCCCAGGGTCCCCCCTGCAGAAATGCAACCCATTGCTATAGATTTATCATAACCGCGCTTAAGCATGGAAGGGAGGGCTATAAGTCCCATTGATACAGTAGCCGCAGCACTTATTCCAGTCAAAGCTGCAAATACGGTGCATACTGTTATAGTTCCTATGGCCAGGCCGCCTTTGATGCCGCCTATCCATTTATACATCATGTCATAGGCATCTTCGGCTATACCCGAGCGCTGGAGAACCATTCCCATAAAGATGAACAGGGGTATGGCTATAAAAATGAAGTTATCCATTACTCCAAATACGACACTGGGAATCATACCGAGGGCCTGGGGTCCCAATAGAAAAAAGGTAAACAGAACAGCGAGACCTCCCATGACGAAAGCAAGAGGCAGGCCTGATAAAAGAAGTACAGTTAGAGAGGCAAACAAAAGAAGTGTGGTCAGGCCAACGCTCATGATCCATCCCTCCCACTGATCAGAGTCACGGCATCCCGGATGAATTTAGCAACTCCTTGCAGCAGAAGGAGAAAAGCCCCTATGGGCAGCACCAGTTTAATCGGATAGATAGGAGGATTCCAAAGGGTTCCGGAGTGCTCCAAATTTTTTAAAGCATACCAGGCCCTGTCCCCTCCTTTCCATATCAGCACCGCGCAAAAGATAGTGAAAAACCAAAAGGTAATTATATCTATTAAGGCTTTTTTCCTGGGAGAGAACCGCTGGTAAATCAAGTCCATGTTAACGTGTCCTCCGACAGAAAGAGTGTAAGCCCCCCCAAGTATAATATAGGCGCCAAAAATCATGGCCGAAGTCTCATTGGCCCAAATGGTGGAATGATTGAATATGTACCTCGCTACAACTTCATAGCCAATCACAAAACTCAAAACAACTATCAGAAAAGCACTTAGTTTTCCTGTCCAGGCACTAACAAGGTCAATCAATTTTAAAAAACGGTTCACATTTATTGCCCCCCTTTTTTGTCCGGATTATGGTTGGGGGGAGGTCCCCCCAACCTGTTAGCGCTTTACCAGGTTAATGGCATTGCGGGGACAATCTGTTTCTTATCCTTTCTCTCTTCAACGAAAGCCTTAATCTTAGTTATTACCTCAGCGTTCCGCGGGTTTTTATTGGCTATTACCTCCCAGCTTTTTGCCGCCATTTCCTTGGCTTTTGCTTGCTCTTCCCCGGATAGCATGTTCACCTTCACGCTGAAGTCCCTGACCATACTATCAAGCGCCCTCCCGTATATAGCCCGGGTTTGCTCTTGTACTACCCTGCCGGCCATTATAAAAGCTGCTTCAAAAGCCTGCTTTTGTTCAGTAGTTAATTTGTTCCACACATCCTTGTTGATCATCACGCTGTTCCAGGCTCCGGTTCCCGGTTCAGGCAGCATGTAGTTCTTAACGACCTCTTGAAACTTCATCTCATACATCGGTCCTGCATCACCCCAGTTAGCCCCATCCACAACACCGGTGGACAGTGCTGTGTACAGCTCATTCGACGGAATACTGACAACCGAAGCTCCGCCCTGTTCCAGCCACTGAGCCACCGAGCTATGAGACCTGAACTTCATACCTTTTAAATCGGCCACTTGATTAACCGGTTTTTTGGTCATCAAACCAACGTTAAAAGCCTCATATGGAATTACGTAAACATTTTGCTTGGCATATTCTTCCCGCAGTATTTCCACAAATCCCCTATGCCACATAAAAATCCAGGCTTCACTTAAATTTGAGAAGGCATAAGGTAAACCTCCACCTATTTCGCACACAGGCACCGCACCGGAAAAAATGCCTTCCGGATATACTGCCGCATCCATTGTTCCCGTACGTACGGCATCAAGCATTCCAGGCACCGGCACCAGCGCTCCCGCGGGGAACGGTTTAATCTTGACTGTTCCATTAGTGTTTTTCTCTATGAGGGGTACAAGAATATTGCTGACGCGTTCAAATTGCGCCCCTGTCAGGTGGAATTGCATTTTCAGTTCAACTGCCGGGGCTGAATTTGTTGACGCCGGTGCAGAGCTTTTCGATGGGGCGGATTCTTTTGACGAGCAGGCAACCAGGCTAAGAGCTATCAATAACAGATCGGAAGAGCACACGTCTGAACCAGTCACGGCTTACTATCTCGTATG
>CBEULQ010000164.1:0-5961 GCA_965543975.1 uncultured Desulfocucumis sp.
CCGAAGGGCGTTGTTGTTACAGACCTGGATTGAGTGAAACCACCTTCTTAATGCGATTTAAGCCAACACCGGGCCATGAGTGAACATGTACCCATTGAGATCCTTATAGGAGTGAACATACACCAATGCCAATCCTGCTTAAAGAATGCCATGTTACCGGCCGAATTAAATATCAACGACTATTTAAGCCGCAAATGAAAAACCTGTTCCCGGCGGCTTTTTTATTTTAGCCAAGCGAACGCAAAACAGCCCGGATTGAGTTAATAAACTGATATAATGTGTTAGGCAGGTGGGATGGCATGAATATTAACTGGACGGGTATTACCATAAAATCTGATAGCGGGATCAACACTTACGCGGGATTAAAAACGGCGGGAACAGATTTAAATCTGCAACCGGGCCAGGTCTGCCAGGGAAAGGTTTTGGGCCAGGCAGGGGAAAACCTGTACGTGGTGCAGGTCGACGGCAAGAACACTCTTATCCAATCGCCTTACCGGATGGAGGCCAATTCCACCATCACTTTCCAGGTGGAGGGACAAAAGGACGGCCAATACATGGTCAGGCTGTATCACGGGCAGGAAGGCCAAGACGTTCTCATACAAAATATATTGAAGCAACTCAATTTAAAAGATAGCCCCCTGCTACGGGAACTGATAAAGGGTTTCGTGGCCCAGGAGCTGCCACTGAAGCCGGAACTACTGAAACAGGCTGAGCGGCTGGCACAAAAACTGGGGGGCAACACCCCGGAAAATATACATATCGCCATACTGTCCCTGAAAACCGGAATAACGGAGCAGTCCGGGGTTATGGACGCATTAAGGCTGTATTTTTCCGGCCTGGGAAAAACAGCCCGGGGCAGTGAATATCAGTTATCAGCCCTGCTTGAGAAACTGGGAGACGTGCTGGCAGTTAAAGGGGAATCAGCCCCGGCCGGTACAGTCAGCGGCACAGCAACGGCCACGCAGGTCGTCTCAAAACCCGTCTCCCTGACACCGGAAGGAACACATATATTCAATCAACTCCGGGACATGCTGCAGTCTGTTGTCCTGAAACCCGGTGAAGGAGCGGAAACGGTTGCCGCACAGATTAAAAACCTCATATCCGCGCAGCTTCCCCGGTTTTCAGCAGGAGGAACCCAAACTGTCTTTTCCGGGGTTGACGAAATAATCCATCAAACCGGTATTGAGGATACTCCGCTTAACAGGGCCATAGTTCAGGGGTTTTTATCCCGGGAAATACCGTTAAAAGCGGAACTGCTGCTCCTGGCTGAAAATATGGTTCAGCTTCTGGGGCCGAACAAACCTGAAAATATAGACACTGTGCTGACATTGCTTCAAAAATCCCCGGCACCGGAATCCGCCGGCAATACCGGGGCATTAAATTCTTTTTCTCAGGGCAGCGAACCTGCGGCCGTGGAACTCACCCTGAAGCTTTCGGCATTTATGCAAAATCTGTCCGGATTATTGGATTCTCCGGGGGAAACAGTTCCCCGGCAGACATCCGGCAACCTTCCCGGAATTCAGCTTTCCCCGGAAGGAGACGACCTTTTCCGCCAGCTGTTTAATTATTTTCAAGCTGCGGCACGCCCCGGAAATGTCGCACCGGGAAGGGGCAATGAAGTCGCGGACATTCTAACGGCTGTAAAACTGCTGGCAGATGCCCTGGAAAATCGCGTCCCGGCTCCGGAGGGAGAAAAGGACATTCTTTCCGCCGCACCGGCACAGAACCAGGCGGCCGGAACTGTTCCCCGCCCCGGCGCTTCCGGCAACAGCGGGGATATTAATCCGTCCACTCAGGCATTATCGGGCAAAGAGTACCTTTTGGACACTGCTTTACTAAAAAATCGGGGATTCAGCGAACTCCTGGAAGGATTCAGCCAACTGCTTCAAGAGGTACGAAAGGCCGCCCAGGAAGCCGGCAATCCCCCTCAACTCCAGCGTCTTTTACAGGAAGGCGCCATGATAGAGCGGCAGATGGCCGGCCACCAGATATACCAGAGCTTTGTCCGTGAATACAACCAGCAGAATTACCTATATTTCAACATACCCTTCGTCCAGAACGGGGAAACGGAAAAGTGGGGACAATTGAGGATTATCAGGGAAGGCGACAGGAGCAAAACCATCGACCCTAAAAATTTTGGGGTGGCGCTGTTTTTGAATACCGACAATTTGGGAACCTTGCTGGTGGAATTAAAGGTGCGGGAAAAGGATGTAACGGCCGGCGGCAGGGTAACGGATGATTGGGTTGCCGGACTTCTGACCGGAGCCTGGCCTCAGTTGCAGGAGGCCATGGCAGCCGCCGGCTACCGGCTGCAGCCGTGCCGCTGGAGAGTGGGGCCGGTCAATGAAAATTTGCGGCCTGTTTTCACAGAACAATCAAAAACGGCCCATCCGTCCTTTAAACTTCAATCACTGAATGTAACAATATAGAAAACATAAAGCCCCTGCGGCACCGGTATAACAATATAAGTGAGCCTTGGGTTCGGAAGGGGTAACATTTTGAAGCAGGAAGGAAAAAATATCAAAAAGGCCGTTGCCCTGCAATACGATGAAAAAGTGGACAATGCCCCCCGGGTGGTGGCTTCGGGCAAAGGAGACATAGCCCAACGAATACTGGAGTTGGCCGGGGCAAATGACGTTCCCGTCCACAAAGACCCAACCCTGGTGAACATGCTTTCATATGTGGACGTGGGTTCGGAAATCCCTCCTGAATTGTACGGTATCGTGGCGGAAGTTTTGGTTTTTGTTTACAATCTGGACAAAAACGCAAAAAAGCGCAATTGAGCCTCATATCATTAGCGTTTTTACCGCTCTACCGCTGCCGCCGGACCTAAACCGGAAATCCCAAGGCGTTTACACCCAGCGCCATAGTTCTTTTTCCGCCCTGATTGGACCGCCGGGAAGGACATTTTCTATAATTTTTCCATTTTTAGCCACGATTTCCCCAGTAACCACCACGCAATCAATGCCCTCCGGGGATTCGTCAGGCCGGCCCAGCCCGGGATAGTCAGCCCTGTCCGTGATTTTGGCAGGGTCGAAAACCACCAGATCAGCGTCCGCGCCGACATTAATCCTGCCTTTGCCTTTTAAACCCAGTCTGTTTGCCGGAAGGTACGTGCATCTCCTTACGGCCTCCACCAGGGACAGCCTGCCCTGCTCCCTGACCATTTTCTGAAAGAACCTGGGATATGTGCCGGCGTCCTGGGGGTGACCCGTGCCAGGCACGGGCGCTCCCACCGCTCCGTCGGTGGAAACCATAACGTAGCCGGGTTCCAGCGCCTGGTAGACCTCCTTCTCCCGGCAGGCAAAGGCCACCACAGCCTCGTTGCCGTACTTCTCCCTCATTTCCTGGAAAATGTTCCGGTCGCAGCGCTGGCCGGCATATTTCCCCGTGGCCACATAGAGGTCACTGTAATCGCAGCCCCATTTTTCCAGGCAGCCATCATCGAAAACCGGAGATCCGATGAATGTGGCAAAGGCGTGGTACATTCCGCTGTCCACGGTCACATCCAATCCGTCCTGTATAGCCCTGTGAATCACCTCCAGGGAATGGGACATCATACCCATACCCACCTGGTAAACCAGGTGCGAAATCTGCAGAGGCGCCCCGGTAATCTCTGTTATTCTCAGCGCCTCCCTGATAGCCCCTATACCCCTCCAGGAATCATGGCGGGTGTGCACGGCAACAAGTTTGCCGTACCTTGCGGCCACCCTGCCAAGGGCCAGTATCTCTTCCATGGTTGTTCCGGGGGCATATTCCAGTCCGAAGGAAAGCCCTATAGCCCCCTGGTCAAAGGCTTCCTCCGCCAGCCGGCACATATCCTCTACCTGGCCGGTAGTCGCTCCCCGATAGGGATCTACAGCTCCAACCTTTTCCCTTAGTGCGAAGGAGTGTCCGATCATCATGGCCTGGTTCAGGGGAAAGCCCCTTTTCTCCAGCCCACTAAAGAATTCTCCCAATTCCACCGGACCCATCCCGCAGTTGCCCCCCACCGAAGTGGTCACCCCCTGCAACACCATGCATTGAGCGGAATAAAGATAACCGTCCACATGGGCGTGTATGTCCACAAAACCGGGGCACACCGCCTTCAGCCCGGCGTCAATCTCTTTTTCTCCGGTTATTTCTTGCCTGGTTATAACTGCTATTTTCCCCCGGGTAATGCCTATATTCCCCACGGTAACCCGGGATTTTTCAGGGTCAACCAGGGTTCCGTTTTTTATCACAAGGTCAAAGGAAGACACGACTCCAGCACTCCCAATGCTTCTAAATTTCTCCACAGAGTATTGCAATAATGTCACGCAGTGTCAAAAAAGCAAAGCTGCTATTATTTAGCCCATCATCAATCCTGCCACCAGGAAGGCGGCGGCGGCGATAATGGCGGACAAAATGGCATAGGGCAACTGGGTCAGGGCGTGGTCCATGGCGCTGCAGCCGCTACCGGTGGCGGAAAGCACGGTGGCATCACCGTAAAAACAGGAGTGACTGCCGAAAGCCCCGGAAGAAATAACCGCGCCAATGGCCAGGGGCAGGCTTACATCCATGGCCTGGGCCAGGGGTATTACGATGGGCAGGGCAACGGCATAAACACCCCAGAAGGTGCCGGTGGCAAAGGTAACCAGCGAAAGGGCAATGAATGTCACCACCGGAAGCAGCGCTCCGCTCATGATGGGTTTCACAGACTCAATCACATAATTGGTCAGTCCCAGAGAATCATTCACGTTTTTCAGCATAAATGAAACCACCACTATGGCCAATGGGTAAATCATGCTTTTAAATCCCACGAAAAATGTTTCAAAAATCTCTTCCAGGGTCATAATTCTTTGGACCCAGAACATCACCATGGAAACGGCGGTGGCAATTAAAACGCCTTTAAAGGCATCCACGTTGAAATACCAGGTGCAGCCTATCAACAAAATGATAGGTATAAGGAAATTGTACAGTTTGGGCGATTTCTCGGCGGTCGCGGCCACCTCGCTCTCCCCCATGGTTAAGCTCTCGGAACCTGGAGGAATAACCTGTCCGGTTTGTCTTGCCCGGGTCTCGGCTTTTTTCATAGCTCCCACCAGCGGAACTATACCCATTACCACCAGGGGGACCATTAGCATGGCCGCCCAACCGTAAAACATGTAAGGAATGGCGTTTATATAGGCGTCAAGACCAGCGCCCTTGTCGGCCGCCCCGGATTCTTCCAGCAAACCGGACACAAAAATCGCCCAGGTGGAAAAGGGAACCAGAATGCAAACCGGCGCCGAAGTGGAGTCCACCACATAGGAAAGCATTTCCCTGGACACCCTGAATTTGTCCGTAACCTTCTGCATGGCGGAACTCACCGTCAGGGCGTTAAGGTAGTCGTCAATGAATATTACCAGTCCTAAAAACCATGTGGCGATAAGCGAGGCTTTACTGTTTTTCACAAAGCGCATGAGGAATTCACCAAAGGCCAGCGCTCCGCCGGATTTTACCAGAAGTGCGATAAGGCTACCGAAAAGGCCGCAGACCATAATAATCCAGCCTATGGTTGCGTCGGCCATCACTTTCAGGGCTGAATCTGCAAAACCGGAGAAAAAATTTCCCTTATTTACTATAATAAAACCTAACAACGTACCCCCCACCAGGGCCTCAAAGGCTCTCTTGGTAATAAGCGCCAGCACCAGAACCGTAAGGGCGGGGATAAGACTAATTGCACCATAGTGTTCCAACCTTATTACCTCCCTGATATGTATTTCTACAGCATTTCACAGCTACAATCAATGGTTAAATTCATCACCTCCCGGGAAAAAAGAAAATGACGCCGCACAGACTGCTACTGTCTGTAAAAGCGTCATTGCTTGAGATCCTGCGTTGGAAACGATATGTTATTTAGAGGAAACAGCGGCCGTTATGGCGTGTTCAATTGTGGTGCATTGCAATTAATATACCTTAATCATACTAATATAAGCGCACCTCCTCATGTATACATGA
>CBEULQ010000165.1:0-5961 GCA_965543975.1 uncultured Desulfocucumis sp.
TATTTTTCCAGTCAAACGTTATCAAAACCAGTTGTGCTTTAGATTTTAAAATTTCATCTCTAATAATTAACTGATGCGTAATATTTCTTGAAAGGCGGTCCGGACTTTTAGTAATAACAAAATCAAAATATTTCTGTTTTAATAAAAGTCTTAATTTCTCCAATCCGGGGCGTTGCAAATATGCCCCGGATTCATTATCTACAAACTCTTCAATAACAGTTGCGCCAAGTTCTTCTGCTTTTTCCCGGCAATTCCTTATCTGATCGGGAATTGAATAGCCTGATTCGGCTTGTTCTCGCGTTGAAACCCGGCAGTAAATCGCGGCTCTCACTATATCCCGCCCTTGCAAACAAAAAATAAATTAATAATTAATTATACCATATTATGGGAGGGATGATTAATTAAAGCTTTAGTTCTTCTTGATTCATTAATATGGGATGGTGGTGGAGTAAATGAATGAAAGAATAGAGTTTCGAGTACGGACAAACAAACCACGCCGTGAATTGTCCTTGCCGCAGCTAACATTTCACCACGCGGATCACTGGATGAAAGTTTTGGGCATGGAGGTTTTTTCGGCCTGGCTAATGATATACACCTGGTGTGACAGGGTACAATACCCACAGGACGATGTGAGCCACCATAAGGATATAAGGGAGATTGCCCAGGCTTTTGGGTGCGGTGTGGATAAGGCCCAAAAATTAATACAGACGCTATATGAATTCGGTCTTATTGATATAATACAGGAAAAAAATAAATATGGCAGCATGAAGAACATATATTATTGGTATGAAATTCCGGTATATGCCGACAGCATGTATTGCGAACTGGAAAGGTTCCGAAATTGGTCGGACAGAAACTGGCATGGCCAGGAGCTGGCAAAGCTAAGGAAAATTAAGGAAGAAAAGAGCGCTATAACGAGCCGTACGGAAAAACCGTACGGCTCTGATATTCCCCAGGAAAATAGCGGCTCTCAGGATGAGCCGTACGAAAAAACCGTACAGCAGCCGTACGGAAAAATCGTACATAATAATGATTTAAATAATAATATTGTTGTTGTTGTTGTTGAGGACGACCAGCAAAATAAAAATTACAGCCATGAAGAGCCAAACGGCAATGAAGCTTTATGCCCTGACACCATCATTCGCGAAATTCAGGAACTGGCCAGAAGCGATTGCAACGCTGAATTGACGGAGCAGTATGTTAACCGGTTGTTGAAAGAATTTTCACCAGAACGCATAAAAGAGAAAATCAAGCTTGTTGGCACCGGTACCGGGCAGATAAGAAACCTGCCCGGTTTGCTATTGTCCGCGCTTCGCGAGGACTATGTTAACATCCCCGGAAAGCCGGTTCACAATGGGGGAGGTCAAAACAACAACAACAAGACCTCCAGAGACGGGCCAGGTAGAGGATATAACGACTTGGAGTTTTACACGCCAGAACAAAGAGAGGAGAACGACAAGAGAAAGCGGGAGCTGATAAAACAGCTGTATATGAGCTGAAAGGCAGGTGTTATATATGATAATCGCGAGAATTAAATTCCTTTTCAATCAGTTTGTGCAAATGCCGGCAAAATTCAAATGGCCAACGTTAGTCTGCCTGATCATCTTCGGGGTAGCTGCAATATATATTCTCGATGTTTGGTTATTAGGCACCGCAGCGGCATATGTCGCTGCACTGGCCGGCTGGGCAAAAAACCGGTTTGCCGGCCAGCCGGACTTTGACCTTTTCAACTGGTTCTGGCATCATCCCTTTACCATAGCCCGGGCCTGGCTAGGCCCGGGCGAAAACCTTGATAACCCGGAAATACGAGTATGGTGGCTTTTACTAAATATCCTGGCGATAATTCTGGTTTTAGGGATCATAATCAATGCCCGGGTTGCCAATTCACT
Organism: uncultured Desulfocucumis sp.; assembly: GCA_965543975.1. Lineage (GTDB taxonomy): Bacteria > Bacillota > Desulfotomaculia > Desulfotomaculales > Desulfocucumaceae > Desulfocucumis. The sequence goes on from CBEULQ010000165.1 coordinate 1,890, forward strand.
AATAAAAATGGACTATCGCGACATTAGACAGGTGCGTTTTAAAAAACTAAGCTTCAATCCAAACAAACAATTGGCCAAAACGTCGCTAAATAAGTACTTCCTGGCTTTGGACGATCAGCGCAAGGCCATTACAGTACCGGCTGACAAAATGACGGAACACATTCACATTCTTGGCGGTTCCGGCAGCGGTAAAACAAGTTTAGCCGTAATTCCTCTTTGTATACAAGCTATACGTCGAGGGACTGCGGTTATAGCCATTGACTTTAAAGGTGATAAACAAGCCATTCACCTGTTGGCCCGGGAAGCCCGGGCAGCCGGCAAGCGTTTCTACCTATTCAGCGTCAGTACAAAAATCAACAGCAACACTTATAACCCCATGGTGCTTGGTTCGGCGTTGAGCAAGGTGGAAAGAGTGATGACGGCGCTTGAATTAGTATATACAGGCGAAGCTAAATTTTACAGCTACGTGCAGCAGTCCACGTTTATACCACTGCTCAAGGCGTTAGACGCTATGGGAACAAAATACACCCTGGCTGATATATACACCATATTGAAAAACCCGAAGTTGTTCAAAAAGCTAACCGGCGAGGAAATAAGCGAAGATCAGATTAAGGGCCTAACCGCTGCCTTAACCCCTTATGCTGATTTGGCTCAGATCAACGACCCATGTTCAGACATTGACTTGTCAGAGGTGACGCAGAATGGGGACGTTTGCTACTTCGATTTGCGCAGTTCTGAAGCACCACAATTAAGCTCCGCCCTGGGCAAGATGATTGCCATGGACCTGCAGGCCCTGGCTGCTGATCGTAACCAACTGGACCCGCTGGCCGTTGTGGCCATAGACGAGTTTCAGAACATGGCCTGTAGCGCATTTACAAACGTAATCAGCAAAGTGCGCAGCGCCAACTATTGCTTTATACTGGCCAACCAGGCCATGGGCGACTTGGGGGCAGTGTCCCAGGACTTTCTTAACACAGTAATTACCAACACGGCCACAAAAATGGTTTTCAACGTCGAGGAACCCGAAGACATAGAATACTTTGCCCGGCGCAGCGGCAGGGACTTGCAGGAGGTCAGCAGCAAGAGCAAAAGCCGGCAGATGCTAAACCTTGCCGAACTGATTAACGGAAAATATAGGCGGGACAACATAAGCGTGAGCAAGTCGAAAGTGGAGACGTATTTCATTCACCCCAACATCGTCTCACTGCTGCCATTTGGCAAATCCATTATATTCAGGCGTGGAGAACTGGCCGCTCTTGGGAATCACACCCACTTAATCAGCAAAGCAGAAAAAGACCGGCTGGAGGGTGAACCATATCCAGATCCGGTTAAGGTGTCAAAGCAGGGTGTAAAGACAGTGGAGCAAATCATCTCGCAGATGAAGCAAAAAGTCATTGAGGGTCAAAAACATGATCAGGGTCGGCCCCGGCAGCGGCCCGGCCAAGGGGAAAACGCCGGCGTGGAAACGGTAGATATTTCCATGTAGCCGCCGTCGTTTTCAGGCAAAACCGTCACTTCGTTCCGGTCTTGCCTGGTGCCGCAGGGTGGTGCTGGGACTCCGTCAAGCGGACCCACCCGGCGGCACCACCCCGCAGCACCATGCCCGGGCCTCGCCGGGGCTTGCCGCTGTAGCCTTTGCTCTGTTATGTAGTTCCGCCCAGCGGAACTACATAACAGAGTAGGAGACCTCACCCCGCTAACAGTTCCATCAAGCCTAAAGGCTAGTGGATCTGTAAGCGGCGCTCCGGCCTATCGCAGGCACCCCCCTTCGGGGGGCAAGGTGGCTTCGCCACTGCCAGCTTCGGCCTTCGGGGTTCGGCTTCGCCTCACCCTGAGGTCTCCAGCGCCCCTGCGCTGCGTTACGTTCCGCCGTAAAAAGAGGGCTACGCGCCCTCATTTTACGGCTGCACTTCACTCCTCTCCGGGACGCAAAAGGGGACAGGGGCTCTGCCCCTTCCCCCTTTTAATCCCCCGAACCCCGCCAGGGGAAAGAATTTCCCCTGGACCCCTTCAACGCTTCGCGGAGGCTGTTGAAAGTTGTAGTTAAATTCAAGGGAGGGTTGTATCTGTGGCTAGAATCACTAAAGCAAAACAACTTACTGAGCGGGATATGGGAATTTTAACTGACATGGCGCGTTGCCGGGTTCTTTCTTCTAGTCAGATAAAAAATGCCTACTGGCCGGAAGCCAAGGAAAGGACCTGCCTGGAGAGGATGGAGAGGCTTCAAAAGGCCGGTTATATAAAGGAGTTAACTATCTATGCGGAAAAGGCCGGCCAGTGGATAAAAGTATATTGCCTGGACGAAAAAGGCAAAAAGTGGGCCATTGGTCCAGAAGGACCAGGAATTGACCGCAGAAACGTTTTTACCAGACCGGATAAATTTAGCGAAGTGGTTCATCAAATAAGGACCAACGAAGTTTATTTCAGTCTTTCGAAAACAGAAAAAGAAAGTTGGATAATTGGTGATGTTTTGGAGAGGGACTTTAAAACCTGGGAAAAAAATTCACCTAAAGTTCCGGATGCTATGTTTACGAATGACAGCGGCGAGGAGGTTTACGTGGAAGCGGACTGTGGCAGCTACACGGCAAAGCAGGTGAGGGATAAAGCCTTTAGTTTCGGAAATAAAAAAACAATTTGGGTTTGTCCTGTCGGCAGAAAAAATTTTCTATACAAACATGGAGCCAGGGGAGAGTTTTTTACCTACTCCACAGCCGGCCAGGGGAGAGTTGGTTGAAAGGCGGTGTTTATTGATATGGGGTGACATTAACTGAGCGGGATATTAAAACCCTGGAGTTTTTGGGTAAGTGGCGGTTTTGCACGGTGGAGCAGCTGCAGAAAGCCGGGATTTTTAGCTCATCTCTTAAAAAATGTAGTAATAGGTTGTCGATTCTGCGTAACCATGGGTTCATAAAGTCAGACCGGCTTAATTCCGGAAAGTTATATTATGCTCTTACGCCGAAAGGTGGAGAAGTAATAGAACTGGCCGACAGCTGGTACTCAGCGCGTTACCGATGTGCCAAAAGCACTGTGGTAAACAAACTTGTACTGACGGACTTCGCCCTGGCCCTGGGGATTGACTACATGTCCAGGGATAAAGCACTGGAGAAGTTCTTTGAAGCGAGCTATGATGCGCTTCTGAAGATATCCAGGCTTTCGGATGTTTACTATGTGAAAGATAACCTGCTACATGTACTTGTGGTTGATAATCATTTATCCATGAAGTATTTTAGCCATAAGGTTAAGGCATATTCGGATTTGCCGCCAGAGCTTCGCGGCGGGTTGGCTGTGGTATTCCTGGTATTCAACGATGCAAAGAAAAACATAGTAATGAAGTTGGCTGCTGGCACTGGAGTGAGGGTTAAGGTTATAAAGTCAAATTGGAAATATTAGGCTGGCAAGATGATGTCAAAATACAGCTATCAATGTGCTAATAAAATAGATGTAGGTAGCCCTGTCAGAACATTTTGTGATTTACAAAAATGATGGAGGAATATTAAGGAAACATGTTGAATGGTAGTCTTATCCGGGGTCTTCGAAAAACGCATTAATGTAGATCAAAATGCAACTACTTCATAATTATTAGATGGATATAACGCAGCTAATGTCTATAATTGGAAGCTCAGCAATGCACGCATTATAGCAAAAATGCAAAGTTGGCGTTTGGGGATATTACAGCTTTATTCGAAGATAAGTAGCATTAATCGAACAAAATAGTAGTTTTAATAACAAGAGCAATAAATTAATCGATAAAGAAGGTGAGTTTTATGCTTATTTCTCCTTTTAGTGCAATCCCATCATGGGAAGGGTATGAATATCAAGGCCATATAGCAATTTATGTTGTTTTGCAGAAAATAAAGTCTTTGCTTGCTTGCTCTATTGATATCACAGCAAGTAAATACATACTTGAAATTGAAGGTGCAGAAGATTTTTCAATCAAGGATGGAAATCAGTATCTAACGCTTCATCAAGTAAAATATGGTGCATTGACTTTAGATAATAAAGATAAATTTTGCTTTTTAATCTCAGTATTGCAATATGAAGCACAAAAGGGCTATTACCATATAATACCAAG
>CBEULQ010000166.1:0-5960 GCA_965543975.1 uncultured Desulfocucumis sp.
TTAGACATATTTTTCCATAATAATAAGGCAGCTAAAATGCTGCCTTATTATTATCTTTACTACCTATTATTCGGAATATCCTTTTTTCCGTTACAAATATACCGCATATTGACTAAACGGGTAATTTTGTCTCCATTATCACTTGCTTTTCTTGGATACAAGAAAGCGGTCTTCCCTGGATTATCTCATTAAGACAATTGTTACACGAAATGCAACTTGCTTTTTTTTGTTTATTAGTCTTAAAATCGTTAATTAGGCATGGTTCACATATCAAGGGACGGGACAACGATATAAAATCCGCCTCATTATTTTGAATAATCTCCTCCATAAGAGATAATGTTCTTAAGCCACCAACCATCATTATTGGAATATCTGTTTGACTTTTTATTTCCCGGCACCAATTGCGAGAATATGCCTCTTGGTCGAGGCTATTGGTATTGGATCTCAATTGAGTGCTGCCGAGTATTCCCATGCTGATTTCTAAAGAATCAAATCCTAAATTTGCAAGTAATTTGGCAGCCTCTTTTCCTTCATTGAACTCAAGTCCGCCTGGAAACCCATCTTCGACTCCAATTTTAATGAATATTGGGTAGTCTTCACCGACTTTTTTCCTGATGTCTTTGTATACTTCGCAATGAATGCGAAGACGGTTCTCAAGATTCCCGCCCCATTGATCATGTCTATGGTTTGCATAATGTGAAAGGAATTGACTTAAAAGGTAGCCATGGGCACCGTGGATTTGGACGGCATCAAATCCAGCTTCTTTTGCTCTTCGTGCTCCATCTCCGAATGCTTGAATTACTTCCCCAATATCATCATCCGTCATTGATCGGTATGCGCCGCTAAAATATGGATCATTTTCGATAATTGAAGGGGCCAAAGGAAGAATATTTTTGCTATGCAAATATTGGGACAATCTTCCACCATGCCCAATTTGCATAGCAATTTGGGCACCACGGTCATGAACTGCTCTTGTTAGTCTTTTAAAGCCTGAAATAAATTCATCCCCCGCAATAGAGTTCTGAAACGGTGCTGTCTGACCGGTATGATGACAAAAAGTTACGCCTGATATGATGAGACCTACGCCACCATCAGCAAGGTCTGAATAAAGCTTTATTTGTTGATCAGTTACATGGCCATCAGTATCAGCATAACCGTCATAGGTTGCTGACCTGACAAACCGATTTCTTATGGTCATTTTTTTTAGATTTACAGGCTCAAACAAAACACTCATTTTTTTACTCCTCCCCCAGTATAATCCTGAAACGTTTTTCAATGGTTAAGTTCGTTTTCCTTCTGAGAGAAGAAATAAATATTCCGACAAAAAAAGAGCGGGCGGGGTGATTCATGCAAAACGCCTTTTTCGCATTAGGCAAACCCAGGCTCTAGGCGGGTTTGGGCGGTTAGATCCAAAATGGCTTGAAACGAGCGAAAGGATTTCGAAGTAGGGCTCCACAGAGTTAACAATATCTCTGGCAGTCCGCTGCGGTGGACCCGGGCCATCACGTTGTTCATCGGCGTTTCCAACAATACTCAGCCACAGGCCATCTTTTTCTAAATGGGCAGCTACATTTTCAGCAAAGCTCTTCCGTTCTTCATCCGAATTTAATGAATGAAAACAGCCTCTATCAAAAGCAAAGCCAAATGGTGCTCCTTCAATTTTGTTTGTAAGGAAGTCAATCACAATAAAGGTACATTTGACATTATTTTTGGGAGCTTTCTCTATAGCCTTCTGTATTGCAATCTCCGAAGTATCAATACCTATCACATCAAAGTTTTTTTGGGAAAGCCATATGGAGTTATCGCCGGTTCCGCATCCAATATCCAGTGCTTTACAGGGTTTTATGTCCATCGCAGCTACAGTCTGAATAAGGTTGAAATCAGGTTTGCCAATATCCCAAGGAGTATCCCCTGCTTTATATCTTTTCTGGTAACGTTCCTCTATCATCATCTTGTTTTTACCTCCTACAGACATATAACGTGCTCTTCAACGGTGCACCACTTTCGGGCATCTGCTGGAACAAATTGTAAGGCCATTCTTCTAGCCACCATTATATATAAACATTACGAAAAGATATCGGCCGGCTGTGTATGAATTATAACTTTTTAACATTCCGGCTGTCAATAATATCCAAATGTTTAACGTAACCAACTTAAAAGTGTCTTTGGTCAGCAATTAAAAGGTGGTAAGCTTATTAACTGTTCATTCCTGACATAATGCGTGATAAAATTAACTCTGTTAATATTAACGTTAAATAGGTGATTTTGGGTATAATATTATAAAAACGGGAATGACCTGCTAATGCCTAAAAAAACGAATTCTTGGCAACCCAAATATGCTATTAATTCCGATATTGCAAGATCGCTGATGGAAATAGAAGCTGCTAGGGTGGCGGTGGAATATACATCGTTGACTCCGTCGGTTGAAAATGCCATTCGTAACCGTGTGCGCATACGTTCCAGTCACTATTCCACTTATATCGAAGGTAACCGGCTGACTATTCAAGAAGCTAATGCCGTTATAAATAATAAGAATATAATACTTAAAGAAAAAGATCGTGACGTTGCAGAAGTACGTAATTACTGGAATGCCTTATTGCGGGTGGAAGAATGGGCGGAACGGAAAATACCGCTGAGCGAGGAATTAATATGCAAGTTACATGGGCTCTTGGAAAAAGGTCTAAGAGCCAGACCAACGCCTTACCGTAACGGGCAGAACGTAATTCGGGATAGTGTAAGCGGAGCAATCATTTACATGCCTCCGGAAGTAAAAGACGTACCTGTTTTAATGTCCGAAATGGTAACATGGTTTAACAGGGCAGAAATAGATAAAATACCAACACCTCTTATTGCCGCGCTTATTCATTACCAGTTTGTAACAATTCACCCTTTTTACGATGGAAACGGCAGGACGGCAAGACTATTGGCAACCTTTATTTTACACCGCGGCGGATACGGTTTAAATGGCTTCTTCTCCCTGGAAGAACATCATGCAAAAGATTTACAGGGTTATTATCAGGCACTCATGGTTCATCCACACCACAATTACTATATGGGCCGGGCAGATGCGGATCTGTCCGGTTGGCTTGTGTATTTTACAGGAATTTTGGCGCGAGTGTTTACGGAAGCTAAAAATGAGGCAGTGCGTTTAGCTAAGGAAAATATCCCCGCTGAACCAGAGGAACTACGCCTGCTTGATCACCGGGCCAGAATCGTATTAGGACTCTTTGCCACAAAAGAACACATTACTACAACTGACGTAGCCACCAGCTTGGGCCTGTCCCCACGTATGGCCCGTGAGTTAATCAGAGAATGGGTGAACCAGGGCTGGCTGATTCCCAATACCACATCCAGAAAAAACCGGCAGTATAGTTTATCGGCAATTTATCGGCAATTTATCGGCAGTTTATCGGCATTATAGGGAGGGTAATTTAATTTCCTAGACTGCATTACCTAATTAAAAGGCCCCGTAACGATATGCTAAACGGGGACCTTCTGAATTTAAGGCTATTCATTTCTTTAATGGACCTGTCTTTTTACATGTCTTTTTCATTGTTTTTTACTTCACAGTATATCCCGTTTCCCGTCATACCGGTTCGAAAACACCTGTTATCCGACTTGCATTCCGCTTTGCAATAGTCCCCGGATTTCCACCGGTTGATCAAATTAGGCTCCCTGATCAATGGGCGGCTCATGGAAATATAATCCGCTACTCCATCTTCCACTAAGCTCTCGGCTACTTCAAAAGATCTCATACCGCCGACCAGGATTAGCGGAATATCCATAGCATTTTTAAAATAGCGAGCCTCTTCCCTGAAGTAGGCTTCTTCTTCCTCGGATTTTATCCCGGGCCGGCTGGGAGAAAGCTTGCCTCCTGTGAGCAGGCCGCCGCTCAATTCAATTGCGTCAAGACCTGCATCAGCCAGCATACGTCCAACCTGAAGGGAGTCCTCCAGACTTAGCCCATTCTCTATGAAATCCCTGCAGTTCAGTTTAATCAATACAGGAAAGTCTTTGCCTACGGCTTCCCTGATGGCTTGGTACACCTCCATATGAACGCGGGATCGATTAAGGATATCTCCCCCATATTCATCCTGACGCCGGTTGTATGCCGGGGAGAGGTACTGGCTGAGCAGATATCCGTGAGCGGAGTGAATTTGAACCCCGTCAAAGCCGGCGGCTTTAGCTCTCCGTGCTCCATCAGCAAAGGCAGTTACTATCTCCCGTATATCCTGCTTTGTTATTTCATGATACAGAGTTTTGCCTGCTTCCTCATTATCGGAAACAACCCAAGGCGTTTGGCCGGTCAATTTTTCAGGCGCAAATATTCCGGCATGGGCAAGTTGCATTACTATCTTGCCACCACTGTCATGGACAGCTGCAGTCATTTCTTTAAGCCCGGTAATAAGTTCATCTTTATAAACACCCAACTGCCAGGGACCTGCCTGGCCCTCCGTCCGGACATAGGCGTGGCCGCTGATAATTAATCCCACACCACCTTTGACAAGATCGATCATTGTGGCAATCAGTTTCGGGGTAACGGCTCCGTCATTGGCCGCCATTCCTTCCCAGGTGGCTGAGCGAATGAAACGATTCTCCAGCACCATACCGTTTATTTCTGTGCGCTCAAACATTTTGCTCATTTTCATCCCCCTCTTTAACCACATCAAACAACACAGCTTCACTTATCATTGATGCTGTAAAAATCTTCTGAAATTTTACTCCAGTAGTTGTGCTAAATCCTGCCTTTCTCCCTGGCAATCCTAATAAACTTTTCCTTTACATTTTCCGGGGGAACGTGCAGAACCGGACGGCGGGTCATGGTTAACGCACCACTGGGACAGGCGGAAGCACACACACCGCAGCCTATACAAATCTCTTTATTCACAACCGGGACTTCCGTTCCATTTCCTTCGTCATGCATGGTGATGGCCCGTATATGGCAACTTTCGGCGCAGGTACCACATCCTACACAGGTTTCAGACTCTAATACGGGAATAAAGTTACTGGGGTGCGTGTAATATTTTCCAAACTGATTAATACCGGTCAGTATTACGCAGCAGCAGCCGCAGCAGTGGCACATGTAAGCAGGCTTATTCATTACGTTATCACAATTATGAACCAATCCATGCTTTTCTGTTTCATCAAGCACCCGCAGCAAATCGTCCACCGTGGCCGGTTTTCCCATACCTCTGCGTATTACCCACTCCGCGGCGCTGCCAAGGGAGGTGCAAACCTCAAGGGGCGCATCGCAGGCCTTGCCCAGATGAGCTGCTTTATGACGGCAGGGGCATAAGGAGATGGCGCCTCCGCCGGACTGCCGAATAATTTCTCCGGCCCTTTCGTAGGTTAAAACCTCAGTTTCCACGGCTAGAGGTATAAGGCGTTCATAAACCACTGTCCGCATCATCTTGGTGTCGGATCTGGTTAATTCATCTCTGACTTCTTTGTTATTAAAGTAAGTTTGAAAAAGCTCAGCTAAATCCTTCATATTTACATTATCCCGCACCCGCATGAAGGTATATTCGAAAAATCCTATCACCACCGGGGCCAGCATGTAATAGAAGGTGTCTTTACGTGGGATGTCCAGCACCAATCCCTTATCGGCCATGCCATCCAGTATTGTCTTCAATTGGTCTGCACTAATCCCGGTAATGCCGGAAATCTGTTCCAACGTCATGGGAAGCAAAGGAAATTTACTGCCCACCATGGCCTCACTCTCGGTATAAAGACGATGAAGCATGGCCATCAAAGTCTCGTTTATTGGCGCTCCTTCCGGACTTCTGCTCAGGCGTTCGGCCAGCAACCTGTAAACCTCGTCTTTGTCATGGGTTAAGTGTCCCATAAAAACCCTCCTTTACCAATATAATAATTAGGCAACCGGTTAGCTTCTCAACACCTCCCATTATACGCTTATTAATTATTGCTATTTTATTTATGTGTATACAAACATTTATGGC
>CBEULQ010000167.1:0-5942 GCA_965543975.1 uncultured Desulfocucumis sp.
TTGATCCGCAAAATTTAATGTAGGGAAAGGGGATAAAATTGTCAATTTATAAAAATATTAATTATATTTACTAATAGTGTATTGATTGGAATTTATATTTGTGCTATCATACATCTTGATGTATACAATATCCAATATCCAATATAAAATATCCAACAATTGCCAGGAGGTGTCCAAATTGGAACGAGCTCAGTACGAAGTTTTTCCCAAAAACCAACTGGAAATAATACCCGGCTGGTGCAAGGGCTGCAGTTTGTGCGTTAATGCCTGCCCCAAAGGAATCCTGTCCCTGGATATCAGGGGGAAGGTGCAGGTCGATTCATCCGGGCGCTGCACCGGATGCGGCACCTGCGAGTCCACCTGTCCCGATTATGCCATAGCTGTCATGGTGAGTAAAAATGAGTAGGCCGGTGGATGTCTGTTTAATGCAGGGTAATGAGGCCTGTGCCAGGGGTGCGGTGGATGCCGGAATGCGCTTTTTTGCCGGCTACCCCATTACCCCCTCAACCGAGATAGCGGAGTGGATGGCCGCTCAACTGCCGACGCTGGGCGGCAAATTTATTCAGATGGAAGATGAGATTGCCAGCATAGCCGCCGTCATTGGAGCATCGCTGACCGGGGCCAAGGCCATGACTGCCACCAGCGGGCCGGGGTTTTCACTGATGCAGGAGAACCTTGGGTATGCCTGTATGACCGAGGTGCCCTGCCTGATAGTCAATGTGCAGCGGGGAGGTCCCAGCACCGGCCGTCCCACCGCACCCGCCCAGGGAGATGTCATGCAGGCCCGGTGGGGAACCCACGGCGATCACCCGTCCATAACACTTTGCCCCTGGTCTGTGCAGGAAGCCTACTCATTGGCCGTTAAGGCGGTCAACCTGGCCGAGAGGTTCCGGACACCGGTCGTATTGCTTCTGGAGGAAGTAATCGCTCACCTGCGGGAAAGGGTAATGATAGAGGACCCCAGAAAGCTGGATCTGGCCGAAAGACCGAGACCGGCAGGCGGCCGTGACACTTACAGGCCCTTTGGCGGAGAATGGCATGAGGTCCCGCCGGTAGCCGATTTTGGGACAGGATATCACTGCAATGTTACCGGGCTGGTACATGATGATGTGGGTCATCCCAGCAACAATCCCGATGTAACCGACCAACTGGTGAGAAGACTGACCGGTAAGGTGGAGGCCGGCAAGGACAGCATTATCCATTGGGAAGAAACTGAGGTGCAGGACGCTGAAATGGTAATCTTCTCCTATGGATGTTCGGCGCGCTCGGCCATGCGTGCCCTTAAAATGGCCAGGAACGCGGGACTCCGGGCCGGGCTGATACGGCCTACAACACTGTGGCCTTTTCCTGAAAAAGCTGTTGAGGCGGTGGCCTCCCGGGGTATTCCCATACTGGTTCCGGAAATGAATTTGGGCCAGCTGGTCCTGGAGGTAGAAAGAGTGGCGGCGGGAAAGTGCCATGTCCGGCGCCTGTCCAAGGTGAACGGGGAAATGTTTACCCCGGACGAAATTTTAGCTGCCCTGAAGGAGGAATTTTAGGTGCCGTCCGAGATACTGGACTATTTTCGCAGAGAAACCCTGCCGCATATATGGTGCCCCGGATGCGGCAACGGAATAGCGCTGCATGATTTCGCCACAGCGTTAAAAAGACTTAATTACCCCAGAGATGAAGTGATCATTGTATCGGGTATAGGCTGCTCTTCCCGGGCTGCCGGCTACCTGGACTTTGACACCGTACATACCACCCACGGGCGGGCGCTGCCCTTCGCCACCGGCATCAAGTTTGCCAACCCGGACCTGAAGGTTTTTGTCATTATGGGTGACGGGGACTCGTCGGCAATCGGGGGCAATCACCTTATACACGCCTGCCGGCGCAATATAGATATTACCGCCATCATCTTCAACAATAACATATACGGCATGACCGGGGGGCAGTTTTCCCCCATGACCCCTCGGGGAGCACGGGCCACCACGGCGCCCTTCGGGATGATTGAGCAGTCCTTTGACCTTTGCCGTCTGGCCGAAGCGGCGGGCGCCACCTTTGTGGGCAGGGCCACCACCTATCACAACCAATTGCTCATCCGGTTAATTGTGGATGGAGCTAAAAACCCTGGGTTTTCCCTGATCGAAGCGGTTACCCACTGCCCCACATCATACGGCAGGCGCAACAAAATGGCTTCACCCACAGAAATGATTCAGTGGCAAAAAGAGAACGCTGTCAGGATAGAAAAGGTGCGGAGCGGGGAGGCGCCAATGGATGACGACAAATTTGCCATAGGCCTTTTGCATCAGCACAGAGCGCCTGAATTCACAGCTGCGTATCAGGAGGTGGTAAGGCGTGCCAGAAGTTAAAGAGGGCCTCGGGGAAAACTGCCCTGCGCAGATAATGCTTTCGGGCTCGGGGGGACAGGGGCTTATACTGATTGGCATAATTCTGGCCGAGGCAGCGGTTGCCGAAGGTTATTTCGCGGTTCAAACCCAGTCCTACGGGCCGGAGGCCCGCGGTGGGGCTTCCCGCTCAGAGGTGATCATAGGCCCGGAAGCTATCGACTATCCCCATGTGGAGCGGCCGGACATTTTATTGGCCCTTACCCAGGAGGCCTGCGACAAATATTTTAACCAGGCGTCTGAAAAGGCTCTGGTTATTGTAGACTCACTGCTGGTGGAAAATGTTCCGGAGAGCCGAGCTACTGTATACAGGCTGCCTATCATAGATAACGCCAAGAGTAAACTGGGCAAAGAAATTGTGGCCAATATAGTTGCCCTGGGAGCTCTTAACAGCGCGGCCGGCCTGGTGTCCTGGCCGGCCCTGGAAGCCGCTGTGCTGAAAAGGGTTCCGGCCTCCACCGCGGAGCTGAACAAATCGGCCCTGGCAGCCGGCAGATCTCTCATTAACCCGTGATGCTTAGATAGGAGGGATACAGTTGAAAGATCTTTTGGAAAAGTACTCGGGGCAACGGATTCACTTTGACAGGCCCGCGCCGGCATTGGATGAGGGATCCCGGTCATCGGTTTACCAGCAGGTATATGAGGAATTGCGGGATGCTATTCTTTCAAGCATTTTTGAACCGGGCCAGCAGTTGGTTCCGGAGGACCTGGCCGCCGGGATGGGCGTCAGTCCGGCCCATGTCCGTGAAGCCCTGTTGCGTTTACAAACCGAAGACCTGGTGAGCTATAAACAGAATAAAGGATACCAAGTGGCTTTCTTTACTCTTGAAGACCTTGAAGAGATCTATTTTTTAAGAGCCCTGCTGGAGGGCGTCGCCGCCGGACTGGCAGCTCACAACCTTACGGATAAAGAATTGGATAATCTGAGAGAACTATGTAATAAGATGGAGAAGGCTATGGCGGAACAGGACATTGAGGAAATGCCCTTTCTCAATGTGTCTTTTCATGGAGCCGTCTATTGGGCGGCCAAGTCTCCCAGGCTGTATAAATTGATTGTTCAGCTGTGGAACAGCTTTCCCAAGTCAAGCATCAGTGTTCTTACATTGCGCGCACCGGTGATGGTCAGCGAGCATAAAGCCATATTTGAATCTTTACAAAGCCGCCAGCCTGAAAAGTCCGAGAAAAATGTCCGGGATCACATTAAGAGGGCTTTTGATGATCTGGCTGAGTACTGGAGCCACCAGGCATAACAACGGATGCTGAACATTAGGCCGCCTTTCACCGCTGGTGAGAAGGAAATTTACATGAAGAGGTGATTTTCGCATATGAAAGATTTATTAGCGAAATATAGGGGTATTCCATCGTCGGAGTCACAAAATATCAATCTGGCAAATACCGGCGGTCATTCATCGGTGCAGGCCCATATATATGCCCGCCTGCGGGATGACATACTGGACGGCAATTTTGAGCCCGGTCAGAGGCTGTTGCAGGACGAACTGGCGGACGATCTGGGCGTGAGCCGGATGCCTGTGCGAGAGGCCCTATTAAGGCTGGAGATCGATGGCCTGGTTAATTTTCACCCGTACAAGGGTTTTACGGTTGCCACCTTTACCCAGGACGACCTCAGGGAAATCTATTTCCTGCGCGGTGTTCTGGAGGGAACATCTGCCGAACTGGCTGCCGTTAACATTAAGGAGAATGAACTGGATAAAATTGAAAATCTTTGCCAAAAGATGAGCAAATGTCTGAATAACGAGGATCTGGACGAGATGCCCTACCTAAACGCTGAATTTCATCAATCGGTTTATATAGCCGCCTGTTCACCACGGCTGTATAAGATAATCGTTCGTCTATGGAACAGCTTTCCCAGATCCAACATGAGCGTTCTTAAGGAAAGGGCTTCCGCAATGGTTGATGAGCATACGGCAATCTTTGAGGCCCTTAAAGAGCGTGACGCTGAAAAGGCCGGCGCCCGGACCAGGCAGCATATTGCCAATGCCCTTGATGCCCTTCAGGGCTACTGGAACTCTCGGATTAAAGAAAATTAGTGTAATTCCGGCAGCCTGATATTAAAATGTCACGGTTAAAATTCCATAACTGATTGGCAATTTAGCAAGGGAAGATAACCCTACAGCAAATGCAGGGAAGAAAGGTGATGTAGAAAATGGTAGAAACAAGGAATGTTGCCTGTATAAAGAGTGCTATGTTGGAGTCAACAATGCAGCAGGTGGAAAAAGCCGCCCGGAATTTGGGGCTTGACCCGGGGTACCTGAAGATCCTCAATGAGCCCAAGCGGGTTTTGACAGTTTCTATCCCCATACGTATGGATGATGGCACAATTGAGGTCTTTCGTGGATTCAGGGTGCAACATAACCTTACCCGGGGCCCGGCCAAGGGGGGTATCCGCTTTCACCCGGAGGTGGATATGGAAGAGGTCATTGCCCTGGCCATGCTGATGACCTGGAAGTGCGCCGTGGTTGACATTCCCTACGGGGGCGCCAAGGGAGGCGTCATCTGCAATCCCAAGGAACTCTCCCAAAATGAGCTTGAGCGCATAACCAGACGTTTTACCAGTGAAATAAGCATTATCATCGGCCCGGAGAAAGACATACCCGCTCCGGATGTTTATACCAATCCCCAGGTGATGGCCTGGATAATGGATACCTTCAGCATGCAGCACGGCTTCTCCGTGCCGGCGGTGGTAACCGGCAAGCCGATAGAAATAGGAGGTTCCCAGGGCCGCAATGAGGCCACCGGCCGTGGAGCATTATCATCGGCCCGGAGAAAGACATACCCGCTCCGGATGTTTATACCAATCCCCAGGTGATGGCCTGGATAATGGATACCTTCAGCATGCAGCACGGCTTCTCCGTGCCGGCGGTGGTAACCGGCAAGCCGATAGAAATAGGAGGTTCCCAGGGCCGCAATGAGGCCACCGGCCGTGGAGTTGTTTTTTGTGTTGAGGAAGCCGCCTCGTGCCTTAAGTTGAATCTTGCCGAATCAACGGCGGTAATACAGGGTTATGGCAATGTGGGATCGGTGGCGGCCGCAGGGCTGCATGAATTGGGCTGCCGGGTGCTGGCCGTCAGTGATTCAAAAGGCGGTGTATACAACGAAAACGGACTGGACCTGATCGAGTTGGGCAACCACAAGGCCCGTACTGGAAGCGTGGTGGGATTCCCCGAGGCCCGGCCCGTTTCCAATGAGGATCTACTCACCCTGGAATGCGACATACTTATTCCCGCCGCCCTGGAAAACGAGATTACCGAGGCTAACGCGGGCAGCATTAAAGCCAAACTGGTGGCCGAGGGGGCCAATGGGCCGATTACCCATAAGGCTGACCAGATGCTGTTTGAAAGAGGAATTACCGTGGTGCCGGATATCCTGGCCAATGCCGGGGGTGTTGTGGTGTCCTACTTCGAGTGGGTGCAGGGGCTGCAAAACTTCTATTGGAGCAAGGATGAGGTGAACCGCCAACTGCGCCGGCGCATGGTGGGCAGTTTCAGGGAAGTGTATCAGATCAAGGAGCGGCACGGTGTAAGTATACGTGAGGCG
>CBEULQ010000168.1:0-5941 GCA_965543975.1 uncultured Desulfocucumis sp.
TTCCTCGCCGATTATCGTCTGTTTGCCTACAAAAACAATATTTTTAGTGTCATATGCCTCTTTAATTCCAGCCATTTTTTCGTTAAATCCGTCTTCTTCGTTGAAACTAATTGGATATATATGTCCTCCAATGGGTATTCCGTCCTTGGTCAATAGAATACCGGCTTCTACAAGCTTTCTATCCTGGGCGTAGCTTAACAGTCCTTCACCTAAAATAGACTCTGTATCGCTGTCGGTATTTTCGAAATATGCCCTGGTAAGGTGGCAGTACACTGTTTCGGTATTTAGCGGCAGTACCTTATTGATGGCTTTATAAAGATGATTATCCAGCATTTCTTTATTGGATACAAGCAAATCCAGAGCTTCGTTGAACTGATCCACCGTTAATCTTTTTCCCTCCAGGTGGGGTAGATAGAGGCAGCGGTACCAGTCGGAAACTGCTTTTGAATTTCTAGGTTTAATAATCTGGTTCATAACCATTAATTCAACCAATAACGGAATATCCTGGTTGCCACCATCCTGTATGGATTCGGATATGGCCATGCTTACGCCAAGAAAATCCCAGACCTTGCTTATGGCAATAACTTCCCCAAATTGCAAAACTCTTTTCGACTCTATTTCATGTACGGTCTCCTGGGAAAAACCGCAAATCCTGTTCAGTCCGGCTACAAGGCTTTGGACTTTTTCAGGAGTTAAATCTTCAATGTTGCCCAGATTGGCCACTACCCTCTGTTTTACTTTATTTCCTTCCCGGTAATTTTCAATTAATTTGACATAGGTGTATTCCTTTCCGTTACTTTTACTAGTTACTTTTCGAAAAAACATCCGATCACCGCCCTATCAACAGTTTGTAGAAAAAAGGACAGGCTAAAGGTATGTGATATAAGGAGCATTCCGGCTTAAAATAATACCCGGTTTATCTCGCTAACAGCCTGTAAGACCCCGTCCTAGAAGGTCGGGGATAAACAGGCTGTAAAGCTCGAACTAAGTTCGCTCTAAGGGTTCGGTAGGGGAATAACCCCTTCCGAACCCAAGGCTCACTTATATTTCAAACGAAAGAACACCTCCTCATGAACTCAATTTCTCCCAGGTAAATATCAGCTTTTGGCATTTACTTTTGCGCGCTTTCTCAACTCTCAGTCCGTATGGTTGGTGAATATTCACGATAACGTTAATCATAGTTTTTGTTAGTATCAATTATATTAGAACCCTGAGGATTGTGCAATATTTCACACTTTAAAAAATATATTTTAAAAATTTTCAATTAATTAGGTGCCCTGTGCGTCATTAATTCTGCGATTGTAACAAAACTATAACCTTTATCCCTTAAACCGTCCAGCATGGCAGGCAGGGCTTGAACGGTTTTGTCACGGTCAAGCCTTCCGTCGTGAAGAAGTATAATGTTTCCGGGGTTAACGTTGTTAACCACCCTGGCACTCATTTCCTGTGGTGTTTTACAATTCTTGTTTTCCAGCCCCAGGTCCCAAAGCACAGTGGTATAGCCCATGTCTAGAAGGGTTTTATGAATTAACTCGTTGGTTACTCCTTTTGGCGGCCTGAAATATTGGATATCAGCACCTGTTATTTTTGCTATGGCAGCATTTGCCGAGCTAATTTCTTTAATGGCCTCCTGGTAGGAAATGTTTCGCATCTCCGGGTGAGTCATGGTATGGTTTCCAATATCATGTCCTTCTGAGAATATCCGTTTTGCTATATCCGGGTGCTTTTCAACTTCTGAGCCTACCAGAAAAAAGGTGGCCTTAACGTTATAAGACTCAAAAATATCCAGTATGGCCGGAGTGTAGCGAGGATCCGGCCCGTCGTCAACTGTTATAGCAACAATATTCGCGGAGGTTTTTACATTGTATACGGGCTGTTCTATAAGGGGATGACAAAGCTTAATTACATTGGTGTCCCAGGAGCGGGTCATATGATTCCATGCGGATGTTGCCACTTTGTTCTGTAAAGAAAACAGCAACAATGCGGAAGCTGCTACAATTACAGTTATCCACAGCGCCTTTCTTATATGGTTTCTCGCCTTTAAAAAGACTAAATTTTCGAGCATTTATTAATTCCTCACATCAATCACATAATCCTTCGTTTAAAAAAATGTAAGTTCAAAGCGCAATCCCTTGTCCCAGAAAATAAAGCCCCGCAATAAAGCGGGGTCAGTCAATCATTTTACGCAGTGCTCCTTTTAACAGTTTGCCCGAGGTTGTTTTGGGCAGGTTTTCCACAAATCTGATAAATTTGGGTATTTTATATCTGGCCAGTTTATCCTTGCAAAACTCTTTTAATTCCTCCGGGTCTACTTTGTCGCCGTTTCTTAGCAGTACAAAGGCCAACACTTCTTCGCCCATTACGGGATCCGGAACACCCACCACGGCAACTTCGAAAACTTTTGGGTGAGTGTACAGGACTTCTTCCACTTCTCTGGGATATATGTTCAGTCCCCCGCGTATAATCAGGTCCTTTTTTCTATCAACAATGAAGAGATATCCGTCGGTATCCTTATAAGCCAGATCGCCGGTGTGGAACCAGCCATTGCGCATTATCCACTGGGTCTCTTCTTCTCTGTTGAAATAACCCTTCATTACGTTGGGGCCTTTAACAATTATTTCACCTATTTCTCCTGGCGGCATTTCCTGGTCTTCATAGTCAACTATTTTTACTTCCACGCCGGGAATGGGAAGACCGATGGAACCTGGCTTCTTAAGTCCCGTAACCGGATTAGAGGTTACCACCGGGGAGGTCTCGGTAAGGCCGTAGCCCTCGGTAATTTGGAAGCCAAATTTCTTTTCAAAATTGTTGAATATATCTATGGATAGCGCAGAGGATCCGGCATAGGCTATTTTCCAACTTCCTGTATCATACTTTTCCGTATTTGGGTGGTTTACCAGCAGCGCGTACATGGTCGGAGGGCCGAAATAAAAAGTTATCTTTTCATCTTGAAGCGCTTTCAAAAGTGCCTCCGGCCCCACCCATCCGTCATGAACCACCATTGTGGCTCCAGAAACTATGGTAGCGTTCATAACGCACGTCTGTGCCGCGGCGTGGAACGCTGGCGCCACCAGCAGCGACCTGACACTTGGAGTATGATTGTTTATTTGGGCGAAGGTAAGGGCATTGGAGTACAGATTTTTGTGGGTGAGCATGGCGCCCTTGGGGCTGCCGGAGTTGCCCGAGGTGTAAAGCAGTTCCACCACTTCGTCTCTTTGATATCCGGCATCTGGTTGGTATTCGGTTTCCCCCTCGTTCATAAGGGTGGTAAATGAATGGATATTTTCTCCCTCTGGGAAGGAACGGGTAATTATTATTCCCCGGGTTATTGGAATTTCAACAGAAAGTTTTGAAAAAGACGGTAACAATTCTTCGTCTGTGATTATGGCCACCGGGGAGGAATCGCGCATTATAATCCCAATTTCATTAATGGTATATTGGTTGTTGATGGGAACTACCACAGCCCGTATGCGCATTATGGCGTAATAGGAAATAATAAATTCCGGGCAGTTACTAAGGGCGATTAGAACCCTGTCCCCGGGGAGGATGCCCAATTTTGTAAGACCGTTTGCCAGTTGGTTTACCATGGTGTTTAACTGGGAATATGTAAAGCGCTGGTCATAATATATCAGGGCTTCGTGAACCGGAGACACCTGGCCGAGTTCGGCTAGCCTGAGTGGCAGATTCATTAAAAAAACCTCCTTGTGCCTCGAACTGGTAAGGCTTCAAACCGGCTTAATGTCTAAGGCCGTTCCAAAACTTTCGCCGGGCAACTCAGTTGTCGTTTGTCAGGCAGCGGTCGTCGGGAGACCGTAACCTCGTATTTAAGGTGGAACGATTCTATACCAACTTTTGAAGACTGATGACCAAATTTGCCATGCTTGTTTTTGACCGGCCTAAGGATGACTCTTTAGCCTTAGGTAGGGGAATTTTGATTACATAAACTCGATCATGTATGTTCTGCAATAATTTTCTAGAACATTTAAACAAATAGCTTCACCCTTAAAAATTCTCCCCGCCAAGTAAAAATCCTTCTTTAGTAAAATATTAAGTATAACTATTGAAAACTAAAGTTTGACATCAATTATCGGTAAGACATAAAATATTTTAACAGTTGTAATGAGACGGGAGGAATTGCTCTTATATGAGTCAGAAAAAAGAAAAACAGGACTCACCCAGGAAAATAAAACTGGGCCGGCTGCAGGTGGACCCAGTTTTTTTGGTTTTATTTTTGTTTTTTTTCATATCGGGGTTGATGATGTTACTATTTATTACTGTGTTTAAATGATTTTTCAGTTACAGCCGAGGACAAACTAAACTCAAATGGATGACCATTGGCCAGCCTTTTGAATCAGGCATTCTTTACTTATGGCTACAATTTTCGGCTCAAGCCGGCCTTCCTGCCCGGCAAAGCGTTCTTTGCCCGCCGGATGATAAATCCAGAGTATAAGCGATTGGTAAAGACTAATAATTCTTTTCATCAGTCCGGAATTGATATCGGCGGTAACAAACCCCATTTTTTCGGTGGCCCGGTGGAGCATGGTCACACCTGCAAGAACCTGAATATCTTTATATTTAGGTTCTTCGCAAACAAATTTTGCCAGGGCCGGCAGGGAGCGGCGCAGTTCCCTAACAATTCTTACGGCAATTTTTTCCGGTTTAGTTTCGCCGGCCAGTAATTCTGCCACAATATCATTATTTAAATGTATTTCACAAATCCGTTTACCCCGCTGCAGATATGTGCCGCAGGGCATTTTTATTTCCGGGCCGGTGTACTTTCTTACTGCCAACCGGAAAAGGGTGGGGTGGCCATTGGAGGTAACC
This sequence comes from uncultured Desulfocucumis sp., assembly GCA_965543975.1. Taxonomy (GTDB): domain Bacteria; phylum Bacillota; class Desulfotomaculia; order Desulfotomaculales; family Desulfocucumaceae; genus Desulfocucumis. The sequence continues at coordinate 4,825 of CBEULQ010000168.1, forward strand.
TGTTCCACCCCGGCCAGGCGCAGGACAATACTGTCCCAAAAGCCCCACAGTCCTATCAACAGTCTTTTACCCGGAGGTTTTGTTTGCACCAGTTCGTTTAGCGGGGTGATACGCAGACCTTTAAGCTGTATTTCGTTGATAATCCCGGGCAGGGAGTTGAGCATTTTTTCAGGAGCGCCCGGGGCTGCCCCGGGTACCGTATCGCTGTCGTGAAACACCAGTATTGCTCCTTCCCTTATCCGGCGCAAAACAAAGTTTGCAATCTTATCCGGGGTGCAGCCTTTGCTCCAATCCCAGCTCATGTACGACCACAACACCAGTTTATGTTTTTTCATCCGGGAAGGGGTAAAGGAGAACAAAAGAAATGAAAATATATTAAGCAAACCCCATGGCGGCCGAAACATCAAAGGCTGCTGATTGATAATCTTTTGAATAGCAGATGATGCTTTTTTTATCTCCCTGAGGGTGCCCACAGGGCCCAGCAACCAGGGAAAGCTGTGTTTAAAGCCATGACTGCCTATCTCATGGCCTTCCGAAATAATTCTCGTCACCAGTTCGGGATGTCTGGTGGCTTTTTCACCAAGCACAAAGAAGCAGGCTTTGATGTTATTTTCCTTTAATATATCCAGTACCCTCGGCGTATACCTGGGGTCCGGCCCATCATCAAAGGTTATAGCCACCCTTCCCTTGACAGCTGGTCGCCAAATTACTCCTAAATGGCAGAAACGGACCAGTACGGTGGGTAATACCGCATAGATTATAAAAAACCATATCGAATATGTCATAATAATATCCGTCATCTGGTTCACTTCCATATGTTTTTATCCCCGCTTTTGTCGAATAGCTGCTCAACAGGATAAATAAGGTAAAAAATAGACATGCCCGTTAAAAGAGCGGTGGTAATCAATATGGTAAAGTCGATCCCGAGCCAGCGGCCCACCATGCCGCCCAGGGCGGGACCCACTGCTACCCCCAGCCCCTCCACCGTGGCGAATACGCCCCAGCCCGTAGCCTGGCGCTCTGGCGGTATAGCCCTGGCCAGAAGAGAATTCCAGGCAGGGAGCACCGAGGCGTATGAAATACCCATCAGTATCACCAGGTAATATACATTACCTTT
>CBEULQ010000169.1:0-5940 GCA_965543975.1 uncultured Desulfocucumis sp.
AGCTGGCAATGGTTTAGACGTAATGGTATATTATTAATTCCGGCTTATTAAGGAGACTAATAGCTTATTATAATTTTCTTACCAAGGGGTTTTCGCCTATTATGGCGGCGGCCCCTTGGTTATTTTTTTAGCCCGGGAAGGGGGTGATTAAAATTTACCGGGCTGTAAGGCAAGGTAAATAAAATTACAACAATATTTCACACGGAGGTGCTTAAAAAGACAATGTGGATTAACAGGGATTTCTTTTTACTATGGACAGGGCAATTAATATCCCAGATTGGTGATAGATTTTATGCCATTGCCCTGGCCTGGTGGGTTTTAGAAAAAACTAATTCCCCTGCCGCCATGGGCTTTTTTATGGTTGCCTCAATGCTTCCGGAATTGCTGTTCGGGCTGGTTGCGGGTGGGCTGATTGACAGGTGGAACAGAAAGACCATCCTTATCACAGCGGATGTTGTCCGGGGGCTGGCAGTAATTATGGTAACTTTGATGTTTTGGTGGGGTACCCTGGAAATTTGGCATATTTTCATTGCGGCCGTTGTAATTTCCTTGTCATCCGCTTTCTTTAACCCAACGGTGATGGCGATTGTTCCCCGGTTGGTTGATAAAGAGAATATTCCCAAGGCCAACTCCCTGAGCCAGCTGATAACAGGTTTATCCACGGTCACAGGGCCGGTTTTAGGGGCAACCTTCGTAAGCCTGGCGGGCTTTGGACCGGTTTTCCTGATCAACGGTTTGTCCTACCTGATATCCGTAGTGCTGGAAGGTTTTATTGTTCTTCCGGCGGTCCCAATTCAACAACAACCCAGGACGAAACTGTTAAAAGACATTAAAGAAGGCTTTAAATTCATATCGAGCAGTAAATCAGTTTTTGTTATTTTGATTATTATTGGTATTGTCCACATTTTCTACGGCAGTCTGTTGGTGACCATGCCGTTCCTGGCTAAAAGCCTTTCGGGAAAAGGTATTAGAAACCTGGCATATCTTGAAACAGCCCTGGGAACGGGCATGATCCTTGGGGCTATTGTAACAGGCCGGCAAAAACTGAAAAATGTGCAAGGGAATCTGCTTTTTGCCGTTACTTTTGTGATGGGCTTTTGTTTTGCCCTGACGGGCGTCATAAGCAGCCTGAAAATTGCTGTTAACTTGCCCTACATAGCGATTATGGCTTTAATAGGCCTGGCTGCTGCCATAGCTTCTGTTTATTGGCGGTCTCTACTACAAGTACATGTGCCTAATGAAATGGCCGGCAGGGTGTTCAGCGTCAGTACCATGATTGCCGACCTTTCTTTACCCGTCTCGTTCAGTTTATTTGGGATGTTGCTGAAACAATTATCCATATCCCAGACATTAGTTTATAGCGGTATAAGCCTGTTAATTATCGGCTTATCATTGATGTTCAAATACAGGCGGATAATTTAGTCTTTGGTGAGTTAAAAGCAATGGTAGCGGCCTTCAGGGTTTGAATCCCTTACTGTCGCAAGAATTATTTGAAAGACAAGGGCTTCTCACAATGGAAAGAGAGAAGCCCTTGTTGGCGTTACAGGTATATTAAGGTTGCAGTCGACAGTTTGGCCGATGATTTCCCGGTTCAACAACCGGCACGGTTCTACGAGGTTATTAATCGCCCTTGCAATGAAGTTCCAAAATGTAAAATATTTAACCGGCAGCGTCTCCTCCTTGAATAATTACAATACTAATTTTTTTATGATAAAAAGCGAATAGTAATAATATCTCAATTGAGGGGGAAGTTTTTTGCAACGGGACTACGGGCAAATTTCTCTTTGGCAAAATGTAAGCATTGAGGATTGGGAAGATTGGCGCTGGCAAATTGCCAATCGCATTACTACCCTAGAAGAACTGGAACAAATTATCCACCTCCATCCGGAGGAAAGGGAGGGCATCAAACGTTCTCTATCAACCCTCCGCATGGCTATTACACCTTATTATGCCTCATTGATGGACCCGCATGATCCAGACTGCCCCATTCGGAAACAGGCTATCCCTTTGTCAATGGAATTGCAGGATGGCGAGCATGAGATGGAGGACCCCCTGCACGAAGATGTTGATTCTCCGGTGCCTGGCATTACTCACAGATATCCCGACCGGGTGCTTCTGCTGATTACCGACCAGTGCTCTATGTATTGCCGCCATTGTACGAGAAGACGTTTTGCAGGTGTGCACGACCAGCAGCGCACCAGACAACAGCTGGAGGAGGCATTGAATTATATCCGGCGTACCCCGGTTATCCGGGATGTCCTGCTTTCGGGAGGGGACAGTCTCTGTATTGATGACGGTCTTCTGGAATTCTTATTAGAAAGCCTGCGGAAGATCAATCATGTGGAAATCATCCGCATTGGAACGCGCACTCCGGTGGTTATGCCGCAACGCATTACAGAAAATCTTTGTAAAATCATAAAAAAGTATCATCCTGTTTGGCTTAACACTCATTTTAATCATCCTGAGGAAATTACTCCCGAGGCGTTGAGTGCCTGTGCGCGTTTGGCTGATGCAGGCGTACCTCTGGGCAATCAGACCGTTTTGCTAAAAGGGATAAACGACTGTCCGTATGTGATCAAAGATTTGGTGCACCGTCTATTGAAAATGCGTGTACGGCCTTACTACATATACCAGTGTGATATATCCCCCGGGATTGAACATTTCCGTACCCCGGTGGCCAAGGGGATAGAAATCATAGAGCTTTTAAGGGGACATACCTCCGGTCTCGGGGTGCCGACTTATGTTATTGACGCCCCTGGCGGGGGCGGTAAAATTCCCGTTGCTCCTCAATACTTGATATCACAGTCAGAGCAAAAGGTAGTGCTTCGAAATTATGAAGGGGTGGTTTGTGCCTATCCCGAGCCGGTTGAAAAAGGTAATTCCTGTGCCGATTGTGATACTTGTGAACGTCTGAGGAAACTTGGCCCGGTTGGCATCGAAAAATTATTTGCAGGCAAAAAAATAAGCTTGGTTCCCAAGGGAAATATCAGGGAGAAGCGCCGGCTTCAGTACTTTAAAGGATGCCACTGAAAGGGGTGGTCCGATGGATATATTGGTTCCACAATCTTGCATGAAAGCTGCGTGTCCAAACTGCAGCCGGGGATATGCCAATGAAAACATCGTGGAAACAGATAATGAAGGGAACTATATTGAGATTTTGATTGACCGCACTAATGAACGCTTAAATGTAGTTGATTATGAGGTGCATAATTGGGAAAAAATAGTATCCTACCTGGGGGAGGCAGCGGCCAGGAATCATTTAGGTAAAATTTTATTGTATATCAGGCGTACCGACGACTACCCTATGGAAAAATACGGATATATGCGGGAAGGGGTCATTCCCGGGTTTTTTTTGGGAGATGACGCACTTTGTTATTCACGTTTCACCGACTTTGAACGGTCACAGAGTCCGAACTACCAGCAAGAAGAGGAATTAGTTAAAAAAATTATGATAGAGAAGAAAAAGGAAGGCATAAAAGTATTGCCTGCAGGCTATATGGTCTGCAAAATTCGCAGGGATCAGGTTGACGACCTGGTGAAATTGTACAGGAAGATATTCAGTAGCTATCCTAGTCCACTGTTAAATCCGGACTATGTTCACAATGTGATGCAGACCCATGTTACTTTTTATGGTGTGTTTGCGGGGGATTGTTTGGTCAGCGCCGCCTCGGCGGATATGGACGAACGAAACCTTAACGCTGAAATTACTGATTGTGCCACACTTTCAGAACACAGGGGTAAAGGGCTCTTAAGTTACCTGATAACGCTGCTGGAAAAAGAAATGCGGGCTAAAAAAATGGGGACATTATATAGTCTTGCCCGGGCTGGATCCTATGGAATGAACGCAGCCCTATACCGGCTTGGCTATGAATATATGGGCAGGTTCATCAATAATTGCCATATTGGCGGCCGTTTTGAAGATATGAATCTCTGGGTAAAATTTCAGGAAAAAACCGGCTTGACCGGCTGATCTATCGCTGGAAGTTTTTAACCGGTCTGGCCGGCGCTGCCGTTAGCTTTCAAAGACTTAAATATTTACTGTTCATTATTTGTTTTTCTTTACATTCCCCGCTGGGCAAACCTTCCGGCATTCCCAGCAGTCATACACCCAATACCCTTTGGGCAGGGTCTTACCGATTATTTCCCGGCAGAGCTTTTGGACCACCCTTTGATCCTCTTTAAGCGCTCCTGCCGGGCAGGCATCCAGGCAGAGCCGACACTTCGGTGGGCACAATTCTTCCTCCACCAGCGAATCGGGCTCCAGATCCAGGTTGGTGATTACCGAAACCAGTTGGACCCTGTTGCCGTACTGGGGGGTAATTAGAAGGGAGTTTTTCCCCAGGATGCCCAGTCCTGCCGCCCGGGCCGCGTGTTTGTGGGACAGGTCCCCCATTCCCCGGCGGTTTTCCGCATCCCAGTAAATGTAGGGATCATCTGCAGGTACCGGCATGGCCTGGCCGCCCTTTTTTTCCACAAAGATAGCCAGGTCGCAGGCTATGTAATCAAGTCTCTTTAACAAATCCTGGCAGGTGGTGGTGAAGGCAGTGGAAAGATTATTATACACCAGCTGGTCCGGAATCTTTTTGGCCATAACCACCACTGTTTTGGCCTGCGGCATGATATCACTCGGGCTGAAGCCGGGCGGGGCGCCGGCGAAACGCTCCAGGGAAGCCATACCCACCAGATCAGCCCCCAGGCTTAAAGCCGAGGCTTTGATTTCTTCCTTCAAACTCATACGACTTTTCCCCCTTTACCTTCCGGCAAAAATATATTCAAAGGATTGAACGCTTTTCGCAATTAATCTTATCACCACAAGAAGAGATGGTACAGACGATAAATACGATGCAATAAATCGGATTTGTCGATAATTTGATGGAAGTGGTGCATGGTGGAGTTGCTTATATTGGTCTGTTTAGATAAACGGGCTTTTTTTACCGGTATAATAAATGACCAGCCGGTGGAGCGCCCGGGTGCAGGCTATATACAATAACTTTCTGTCAAACTCGCTGGAGTAACTCTCCTTGCCAGCGCCGTACACAATTACCGCGTCAAATTCCAGCCCTTTTGCCGTGTAGGACGGTATTACCAGCACTCCTTTTTCCACCTTTCCGTCATGGGGCTGGATTAATTTTGCCGGTATTAATTTTTTTAATCTGGAGTGAACCTTTTCCGCCTCTCTTTGGGTTTTACATATGACCGCCACTGATTCATAACCTTCCTCCATGAATTCTGAAGCATCACCGGCAATGGCTAGGTCAATTAATTCCTTTGTTTTTTTCTGTTCAATTATTGGTGCTTTTTCGTGGCGTTCAAAGGAAATACAGTTCTGTTCCACTCCCAGCAGCTTCTGAGTGAATTTGTTTATTTCAAAAGAGGATCTGTATCCTTTATTTAGAGACAGCTTAATGGTTTTTTGCTTGTTGAGTATCTCCGAAACATGGTCATAAATGGAATCGGCAGTCTCTTTTTCGATAGTCTGGTTAATGTCCCCCAAAACCGTGTATTTGGCAGCCCCAAACAACATTTTAAAAACCTCATATTGCAGCGGGTAATAGTCCTGGGCCTCATCGATGACCACCTGTTTGATCTCCGAAAACAAATTGCAGCCATCTATTTTTAGCTTGAGATACAAAAGGGGGGCAGCGTCCTCGTAACGCACCAGACCCTTTTGGAGGCTTTTTTTTGTCGATGAGATTATCTGTTCAATATCCCCGGGAAGGTCAAGCCCTTGAGCGAGTTTGAAGAAAAGCTCCCGCTGGTTAAAAAGCATTTGGTACAGCTGCAGGTAATCAACTTTTGTGAATTTATGGAGTCGCCTTTGAAACTTCCTCGCTTCCTTTATTGATAACAGCCTGCTGAATGACTTAATCTCAAATTCGTGCCCATCGCTTTTCTCCACTATCTTTTCAATCTTTCCAAGTCTCTTTTTCTGTAGAGGGT
>CBEULQ010000170.1:0-5911 GCA_965543975.1 uncultured Desulfocucumis sp.
CAACAAAAATGCCATTATAACACCAGGATTCTCAAGGCCGAGCACATAAAACACCCCTTTCTATACTGTATTTCGTTTGTCGATTATTCTTTTAGCCTTGCCTTCACTCCGTTGAATGGTCTTTGGGGGAACAATGATAATATTGGTGGAAATGTACAATATCTGCTGCATTTCATGTTGAACCTTCCCGGCTAATGCTTCAACAGCTTCATTCCCCAGGCCGTAGAAATCTTCCCTGGACTCCACCTGCACCTCAAGGCGGTCCAGGTTATTAACCCGGTCAACCACCAGCACGTACTGGGGTTCCAGTTCCTCAAAGCGGAGTAGCACGGCTTCTATCTGGGAAGGAAACACATTAACCCCCCGGATTATCAGCATGTCGTCGGTGCGTCCTTTAAGTTTATGAAAACGGGTGCTGGTACGGCCGCATGGGCAGGGGTCGACATCCATCCTGGTTATATCCCTGGTCCGGTACCTGATTAACGGCATTGCCTCCTTGGTCAGTGTGGTAATTACCAGTTCGCCCTGTTCGCCCGGACCCAGCGGCTCTCCGGTATCCGGGTCAATGATTTCGGGCAGGAAGTGATCATCCTGGATATGCAGGCCGTTATGATAGGGGCATTCAATCGAGACCCCCGGGCCCATCACTTCGCCCATACCGAAAATATCGTAGGGTTCGAGGTTCAGCTTTTCTTTAATTTCTGCCCTCATTTCCTCTGTCCAGGGCTCCGCCCCAAAGACACCGGCCTTTAGCTTAAGCCGGGCACGCACATCCACACCCAGTTGGGCCGCTGCCTCCGCTATAACCAGAGCATATGAAGGAGTGCAGGCCAAAATGGTGGCCCCGAAGTCCTCAAGCAGCATAATCTGCCGGTTATTCAGCCCCCCCGAAACCGGCACGGTGGAGGCGCCGATGCGCAGGGCGCCCATATCCGCCCCCAGCCCTCCGGTAAACAGTCCGTACCCATAGGCCACATGCACAATATCACGGTCGGTGGTTCCGGCTGAGGTCAGACACCTGGCCATCATTTCAGACCACATATCCATATCATTGCGGGTATAAGCAGACACCACCGGCTTACCTGTGGTGCCGCTGGAGCAGTGCATCCTTACCACGTCCTTCATGGGAACGCAGAAAAGTTCAAAAGGGTAGTTGTCCCGTAAATCAGCCTTGACTGTAAAAGGTAGTTTACATAAATCCTCCAGAGATCTAATATCATCCGGCTTAACCCCATGTTCAATAAAATGCCGCCTGTAAAACGGCGACTGCACATAGACTCTTTGTACCAGGTCCTGCAACCGCCTTAACTGAACTGCCCTGCGTTCTTCAAAAGACATGCACTCTGCGGCGCGGTCCCATATCAGGTTGTGACTGGGTTTGGTGGACATTATTAACCTGACCTCCTTTAAATAATTAGAAGTCATAATTTTCTGACATATGTCGTGTAATTTTAAGGGGTCGTATTTCTACCAGCCCCAAAATTATATCTATCACCGCGTATTTAATTGCCTCCCTTTGACAAATGCCTTTTTATTCAGCTCAGAGAATTTGGGCGGTACCAACCGGTCAATTACATCAATCCAAACTTCATACTCCCCGCTCAATTTAGCGGATAAGGCGCCAAGCAGAACCACCCCCGCCATGGCCGGGTTACCCAGTTCCTGCGCAATGGCGCTGCCCTCCACCCACAAAAACTGTTTCGCCCGGGTGCTGATAAATTGCTCCAGTTCTTTCTCGGCCGGGTAATCGGCAATACCCAGATTTACAGAGGGAGGCGGAATGCGGTAATGGTTAACTATTGCCACGGACTCCGCACCGAGATAAGAAGTCCACCTGGCAGCCTCAAGCATTTCAAAACCAATAAGATAATCCAGTTTTCCTTTTTCCACCACAGGAGAGTATACTTTCTCCCCCCAGCGCACGTGACTCTCAACCGTACCGCCCCGCTGGGACATGCCGTGCACTTCTGATTTTTTTACATCCTTGCCCAGTCGAAGCCCTACTTCCACCAGAATGTCACTGGCCAGTATAGTGCCCTGTCCGCCTACTCCGGCCAGCAGAAAGTCAATTTTTTCACTCACCTTCCGTGCCTCCTCCCAACGCCATTCGTATTAGTTCAGACCCCTGCTTTAATAGCTTCGGCGGGACAAACCCGGGCACATAGCCCGCATCCATTGCATAACTGCGGATTAATTCTTACATGGTCCTCTTCCCGGGTCAGGGGGGAGCAGCCCAGTTCCAGGCAGGTGCCGCAATTGACGCAGCTGTCCGGGTCCACAACGGGGGCCGGGTGTTTTTCCCTGGTATGCAATACGCAGGGGTGTTTTACCACAATTAAAGACGGCCTTTGATACTGAAAATGATCTTCTAATACCCCGGATAATCTATCCGGCTCATAAGGAGAGACCTCGTCAACCTTTTCAAAACCTATTCCCCTGGCCAAAGCTGCAATATTTACCTCAATGCTTTCTTTATTCTGTAATGTAATCCCGGTACCCGGATGCATTTGGTGTCCGGTCATGGCGGTTACCCGATTGTCCAGTACAATGGTAGTGGTGGCACCCTGGTTATATAGGAGGTTAATCAGCGGGACAATACCGCTATGGAAAAAAGTGGAGTCTCCTATGACAGCCACTCTGCGGTCACTTACACCGGCTTTATCCACACCGTGGGCCACACCAATACCGGCTCCCATACAGCCGCAAGTGTGTATGGCAGCAAGGGGAGGAGCGGCTCCCAGGGTATAACATCCAATATCACCCAGGACCAGGGCATCCAATTGCTTTAAGGTGTAAAATACCCCCCGATGGCCGCAACCGGGGCAAAGCATGGGGGGTCTTAACGGCAGTTCCGGCTTAAGCATGGACTGCTCCGGCGTTTCCGGTTCGATCTTAAGCAACCCTTTTGCAACGGCGCGTTCTCTTAAAAAATGAGGGTTAAACTCTCCGGTATTGGGGAAAATGTCCTTACCCCTAACCGGTACGCCTAAAAGCCTGATATGCTCTTCAATAAACGGGTCCAGTTCTTCGATAACAATTATTTGCTTTACTCGGGCGGCAAAATTTTTAATCAATCTCTCCGGCAGAGGGTACACCATACCAAGTTTTAAAAATGTTGCGTCCGGAAATACTTCCCTGGCATACTGGTAGGCAGCCCCGGCAGAAACAATGCCCAGTTCATCTCCCCCCGGTTCAATGCGGTTTAAATTAGTGGTTTCAGCGTATTCCGCAAGTCCGGTCAGTCTTTCTTCCACCACCAGGTGGCGGCGTCTGGCATTGGCCGGAACCATAACAAATTTACCCGGGTTGCGTTCATACGCTTTCAGTTCAGTTTTACCGGGAGCCGGCGGCGTATTGTCATCGGATTCTACAACGCTTTTTGAGTGGGATATACGGGTAACGGTTCTAAGAATAACCGGGGTATCAAATGCTTCACTGAGTTCCAGGGCTATCCCGACAAATTGTTTGGCTTCTTCACTGTCTGAGGGCTCAAGCATGGGCACTTTGGCGAATTTGGCATAATTGCGGTTGTCCTGTTCGTTTTGGGAACTGTGCATCCCGGGATCATCGGCATTAACTATAACAAGCCCACCCTTTAACCCGGTATAAGATGCATAAAAGAGGGCGTCCGCAGCCACATTCAACCCCACGTGCTTCATGGCCACCATTGACCTTTTTCCTGCATATGCCGCCCCTATACCCACATCCAGGGCTACCTTTTCGTTGGGCGACCATTCGGCATAGACTCCGGGGTATTTAGCAAAATTCTCCATTATTTCGGTGCTTGGAGTTCCCGGATAAGCCGACCCCACCCTGACCCCGCTGAGGTAAGCCCCGTAGGCAATGGCTTCGTTTCCCGACATAAGTTTTTTCAAATGGCATGCCTCCCGTAAGACAACTTAAAGGGCATTCTCATCTACAAAGAGTTTAATTGTTCAAAAAAAGCGGCCAATCTGGTCTGTATCTGTGCCTCCGTGAAAAAGCGAAGATCCGACATGTCAGCTTCAAATACTATTCCGGGCAGGCCTGTGAGACGGCTTATTTCATTCTTTTTATCGTAAAGACCGAAGGCGTTTGGTTTGCAGCTGCGGTTGGAGAATAGAACAAAACCGTCTACTCCGTATTTTTTCATAAAATTAATTTTGAGTTTAATCCTGTGGTCGAAATCACGGTTAACAAAAGCCTGGGTGTAATTATCTGCGAGGCTTTCCAAAGGGTGCGCCGGATCAAATGAATATGTCCATGAGTGGGTATATTGGGAGGCCGCCACCAGGGCGCCGTGAGAGGCAAACAGATCAGCAAACCAGCGCAGTCTTGGCCAAATGGGTATATGGTCCCAGTATAATTTGCAGCGTTCACCGGGAATGGCATGGGTTCCGTTTTTGATGCGCAGGTCCAATTCTTTCTTTAAAGCCCGGTAGTATGCAACAGCCTCCTCCGTTCCCCGCCAGGTGACAATGGGAGCCATATGAAAACAGGCGTCAAAGAATCCAAAAGGGGCGGGTTTCAAGGCAGCCGAGTCAAGTATTTCATTCCAGAGCCGGCACGCTTCGTTAGACAGCTCAAGAACCCTTGTCAATCGATTGTAATTAAAGGCTTTTCCCGTGGCCTGCTCTATAAAAACTATCATTTCCTCCAGTTGATTGATAAAATAATTTCTCCCCGGCTCACCGGGCTCTCCCACAATCATGGGCGAATCCAATAAAAAGTAGGGGGCGTTGTAAAAACGGCCGGCCGCCTCAAACCATTTGGGTAAACTGCCACACTGGGTGTTGCAGCAAAACAACAAATCCGGGCGCTCAATTTCCCCAACGGGATGTTCACGGGCATAAGCATCCCCAATACCGCAACGGGCATAGCCGCACAGGTCGTTAAAATACCCTCTGGCCTCAGCTGATTCGGATAGTTTATGAGCAACCTTGCGGGCAGCAGCAAGGGCGCCAAAATTTTCAGGGTAATAGGGAAATACTTCTGCCGCGTAAAGAATCTCCACGGGAAAGACGGCTGTAACCCAGGCCACCGGTATATTATTTTTTCTGGCTTGAGCTCCCCGGGCATAATATTTGGCCATCAATTCCTTGAACAGGGTTACAGTTTTAAATTGCTGCTGCGGCATCTAAGCATCACCCCCCACCATCTCCATAAAAGCTTCAATCCTCGTGCGCACCTGTCCCAGAGAACTGCCTCCAACTTCGGTTTCGATGCGCATGCAGGGGAATCCGGCCCTTTCCAGAGCCGCTTTATTATCGTGGTAGTCGTAATTTTCCGGTTCGCAGAACTTAAGATGCAGGAAAATTACCCCCTGGGCCTGTTTTCTTTTTGCCAGGTCCACCAAAAAATTGCGGCGGGGGTTGTGGACGGAATCATAACCGGCAAAGGGGATTCTCCTTAACTGCCTCTCGGCCAGCGCCTCAATAGGATTTCCTTCTTCCGCGACATCGTCTGCAAAATACCGGTAACCGGTAAGTAGATCGTCTCCCACCACGGTACCCTGCTGATCAATTATGTCCATAATTTCGGGAGGTTCCCAGACAGGCCCGGATATAACTACCCTTACTTTTGATTCATTCTTTTTCGTTTGTTCACGGCTCTCTGTTGCCAGATTATCGAGCAACTGTTCCAGCCACTGGTTGTGGATTTCCTTGGGCGTTACCATGGATGACTTCACCACGGTGTATAGGTCCCGGCTCCCGATTAAGCCTGGATTTTCTTCATGCAGGGTAAACAAATGCCGTAAGAGCCTGCGGTTTTTATTGTATAGGGCGATGCTTTTTAAAAGGCTTTGATTGGTGATAACACACCCGGTAAATTTTTCAATACTGTCCTTTAACCTTTTTAACTCACCCAGCATGTAGGCGCGGGCACTGGGCCGGTCCACCTGCCGCGGCATAAAAAAGTTTTCCATATACGG
>CBEULQ010000171.1:0-5882 GCA_965543975.1 uncultured Desulfocucumis sp.
CGAGACAACCGCCATGGCTTCAAGATAATTTAGTAAAATAGTTAACTGAGGTGTTATATATGACAGCAGCTGAACTGCAAAAAGTTAAAGAAACCGAAGGAAAACAGGCCAGGTTCAGGGTCAGCGGCATGACTTGCGCGGCCTGCTCCGCCAGGGTGGAAAGGGGACTTTCCAGGAAAGAAGGAGTATTACAGGCTGCGGTGAATCTGGCCAACGGTATCGCCACAGTTACCTATGACCCTGCCCTGGTTAAAGAATCAGAATTAATGGCACTGGTTAAAAACCTCGGTTACGGGGTGGTGCTGGAAAGGGCGGAGATACCGGTGGGGGGCATGACCTGCGCCGCCTGCTCGGCCAGGGTGGAGAGAAAATTAAACTCTACTGAGGGAATCATTTCCGCTGCGGTTAATCTGGACACCGGCAAGGCTGTGGTTGAATACAACCCACAGGCGGTTTCCATGACGGAGATCGCCGGAATCATTGAAAAGCTGGGCTATCAGGTGCTGGTTTCCGGAGAGGGCGCGGTTGATAGGGAGAAAATAGAGCGGGAACGGGAAATCAGGCTGCAGAAAATACGTTTTATTGTGGCTGCGCTCTTTTCCGCACCTCTGGTGGTGGAAATGATAGCCATGCTTTTGGGTGTACATCACAGTTTGCCGAAGATTTTATTTAATTCCTATGCCGGGTTTGTTTACGGCACCATAGTGCAGTTCGGCGCAGGAGGCGGGTTTTATCTGGATGCTTACCGCTCGCTGCGGGGGGGCGGCGCCAACATGTCGGTACTGGTGGCCCTGGGGACAAGCGCGGCTTATCTGTACAGTACAGCGGTAACATTTTTCGGGAGATCCATGGGACAAAGCCATGTCTATTATGAATCCGCAGCCATAGTTATTACCCTGGTTCTGTTGGGAAAATTGCTTGAGTCCGTTGCCAGGGGCAGAACATCGGAGGCCATAAAAAAACTGATGGGACTGCAGGCCAAAACCGCCCGGGTGATCAGGTCCGGCCAGGAAATGGAGATTCCTGTTGAGGATGTGAGGGCTGGCGACCTGGTGGTGGTCCGTCCAGGAGAAAAAATACCGGTGGATGGAGTAGTCAGGGAGGGTTTCTCCACCATCGACGAATCAATGTTGACCGGTGAAAGCCTGCCGGTGGAAAAGAAACCGGGGGATGAGGTAATCGGAGCAACCATCAACAAACTGGGCGCCTTTAAATATGAGGCCACCAGGGTGGGCAGGGATACCGCCCTGGCCAGAATAATAAAAATTGTGGAGGACGCACAGGGAACAAAGGCTCCCATACAAAGGGTGGCGGATGTAATTTCAGGTTATTTTGTACCCTTTGTGGTGGCAGTGGCGGTGCTTACCTTTTTATTCTGGTACTTTATCGGAGCACCCGGGGAATTCTCCAGGGCGATACTGAATTTTACGGCTGTTATGGTTATTGCCTGCCCGTGCGCCCTGGGCCTGGCCACCCCCACCTCCATAATGGTGGGTACAGGACGCGGAGCGGAATTGGGCATACTTATCAGGGGTGGTGAGCACCTGGAAAAGGCCGGTTCCCTGGATGTTTTGGTGCTGGACAAGACAGGAACCATCACCAGGGGCGAACCAAGGCTGACTGATGTTATAGCCATAGGCGACCTTGAGGGAGATGTTGATGGCCTCTTGGCCCTTGCCGCCTCAGCGGAAAAGAACTCCGAGCATCCGCTGGCCAAAGCCATTGTGGCGGGTGCGGAAGAAAGAAAGATAAGGGTTATAGACCCGCTGGCCTTCGAAGCCGTGCCGGGAAATGGCGTGGTGGCTGAAACTGAAAAGGGCAAAACACTGGTGGGAACGAAAAAAATGATGGCGCGGCACGGTGTAGAAATCAGTCTGCTGGCAGATTCCATAACCGCCCTGGAAGGGGAGGGAAAGACCGCCATGCTTCTGGCCCTTAACGGGAAGGCCGCGGGGATACTGGCTGTTGCCGACACGTTAAAGGATAGTTCCCGGGACGCCGTGGCGGAACTTCAAAAAATGGGCGTGGAGGTTTGGATGCTTACCGGTGACAACCAGCGCACTGCCATGGCCATAGCCGCACAGGTGGGGATAGCAAAGGTTATGGCCGAAGTATTGCCGGAAGACAAGGCACAAAAGGTAAAACAGCTCATGGAAGAAGGAAAAGTGGTGGGAATGGTTGGTGACGGCATTAACGACGCGCCGGCCTTGGCTGTTGCTGATGTCGGTTTTGCGGTGGGCACCGGGGCTGACGTGGCTCTGGAGGCTGCGGATATAACCCTTATGGGGGGGGATTTGACAGGGCTGGTGGCGGCTATTAAGTTAAGTCGCGCTACCCTTGGAAACATTAAACAGAACCTGTTCTGGGCACTAATATACAATACCGTTGGTATTCCTGTGGCTGCAGCGGGTTTGTTAAGCCCGGTAATTGCCGGCGGGGCAATGGCCTTTAGTTCGGTTTCAGTGGTGAGCAATGCATTGCGCCTGAAAAGGTTCAAACCATGATTAAATGTAAAGGAGAAGATGACTATGGCAGTTGCCGAAGATAATCTTACGGTGGAGGGAATGTCCTGCAACCACTGCAAAATGGCTGTGGAAAAGGCATTGAAGGGACTGGATGGCGTCAGTGAGGCTGTGGTCGACCTGGCCGCCAAAAACGTACGGGTAGTGTATGATCCGGGTAAAGTGGACAATGGCAAAATAAAGGCAGCCATAGAGGATGCGGGCTACCAGGTAACGGGATAAGAAGGCTGTCTTTTAAGCTGACAAGAAGTAATAAATTACCCGGCGTTATTGCCGGGTGATTTACTTAAGAGGATTTTGTATAATTTTATTGTATTATTGGATAATGATTTTGAGATTTATTCATATAGGATGTAAAATATATAAGCCGGGGAAAAAGGTCTGGGGACACAAATTCGGTAAAGTATGTCCCCTAATTTAATGTCTTATGTAAAAAGGAGGCGGCTATTACGTACGAGCTGACGGTAAAAAGACATTTTGCCGCCGCCCACAGGCTGGATAACTACCAGGGGAATTGTTCAAGGATTCACGGTCATACATGGACGGTGGAAGTGGTGGTGAGCGGGGATAAACTGGACCAATGCGGAATGCTGATAGATTTCAAGGTTTTGAAGTCTAAACTGGAGTATATAGTGGAAGAACTCGACCACCGTTTTTTAAACGAACTGGATTCATTCAGCGGAGGTGGCCAAATGGGAAATCCCACGGCTGAAAATATTGCCAGATATGTATACGAGAAATTGTGCTGTGTAATTGATGGATTACCGGAAGGTATCAGGCTGCGCTGTGTGAGGATATGGGAGTCACCGGACGCCTCGGCAAGTTATTATGCTGATTAGGAGATGTTATCATGGACAGTGTGGTTTTGCTTTCAGGGGGGCTTGACTCCACTGTTTCCCTGGCCCAGTCTTTAAGGGAGGGGGAGGTAAAACTCTGCCTTACCTTTGACTACGGGCAAAGGGCGGCAGTAAGGGAAATTGAGGCTTCGGCGGCTATAGCCGGACACTACGGCCTGGCGCACAGGGTGATATGTATTGATTTTCTGGCGGAGATCACAGACACTGCCCTGGTTAACAGGCATATGGACTTGCCTTCTCCCGGGGCAAATGAACTGGACGATATGGACATTACCCTGGACAGCGCCGCCGCCGTTTGGGTGCCCAACCGCAACGGGCTGTTTATAAATATTGCCGCGGCCTTTGCCGAGTCGATGGGATGCGGGCAGGTGGTTACGGGATTTAACCGGGAAGAGGCAGCGACCTTTCCCGACAATACTCTTGACTATGTCAGGGCCGCCAGCCACGCCCTTTCATATTCCACGGCAAACAAGGTCAGGGTGGTGAGCTATACCCAGATGCTGGACAAAGTTGAAATTGTCAGACTGGGCAAGAGACTGGGGGTTCCTTACCGGTATGTTTGGAGTTGTTACCGGGACGAGGAGAAAATGTGCGGGGTATGCGAAAGCTGCAGACGGTTCAGCCGTGCAATGGAACTTGCTGGTAATGTTTAATATAGTTTTTGTATAATGTAATGAACGGGGATGATGGGGTGTGCTGGTCTATTACTGCCCGGAAAATATGGAATACGACGGAAGGCAATTGTCCTCCCTGTGGGCTTACAGAAATTTTCGCCTAAAGGGCGACAGCATTGTTTCCTTCCGGGGACCCTGCCGGGTTGAGTTTGCGGAAATGGTGGACTTGGAGGACGTTTTGGCCAGTTCTCCAATATACGGGCCGGACATGCTGCATTTTATAGCTGAGCATTTTGACCGGGATCTGGAGAAAATGGTTCTCAGGCAGCGACTTTTTATAGCCATTATTAAAGATATTGTGGAAGAAAAGGGGTTGCGTCTCTCCCGTTCCGGCGACGATCTATACTTTGGCAAAGGAAAACTTTCAATTTCCATTGCCACCCTCACACCGGTTTCTGCAATGATGCATACCGCTCTGAATGTTGATACCAGGGGGACTCCCGTTATCACATCGGGGTTGCCGGACCTGGGATTTGATGTGGAGGAACTGCCTGATCTGGCTATTAAAATATGCGGGGCTTACGCTAAAGAGATGGAAGGCATTGATATGGCCCGTTGCAAAGTCAGAGGTGTTCCGTAATTGAAGGCTTATTTGCGTGAGATATTCTCCTCGGTACAGGGGGAGGGCCCTATTATCGGCTGCCGGCAGGTGTTTGTCCGCTTCACTGGTTGTAATCTTTCATGCTCCTATTGCGACACGCCCACTGATCCCGCCCCTTCTTTTTGCATGGTTGAAGAATACCCCGGGGCAGGAAACTTTGTGGCGGTTGAGAATCCTCTGGATGTTAAAAGAGCCGCTGCGTTAATTGACGGTTTCGATCTTTCACTGCACCATTCCGTAAGCCTGACTGGTGGGGAACCGCTTATGCATACAGATTATTTACTTGAACTAATACCCGGGATTAAACACGCCAGGCGGGGAATTTACCTGGAAACAAACGGCACACTGCCCCGGCAGTTGGAAAGGATTATCCACCTGCTGGATTACGTGGCCATGGATATTAAATTGCCGGGCACCGCCGGAACCTCTCCAATGTGGGAAGAGCATCGCCAATTTTTGAGGGTTGCAGCCGGCAGGCAGGTTTGTGTAAAAATAGTGGTGAATAGTTTAACACACCCCCGGGAAATAGAAAGGGCTGCCGCTATAGTTTGTGAGGTCAGCGATGAAATACCTTTAATCATTCAGCCAGTAACCAGTTCAGGGCGTTTTTGTCTGGATGCTGCTTCGGTTCACAGTTTTCAATTGATTGCGCTTAATATACTGAGAGATGTGAGGGTGATCCCCCAGACCCACGTAATGATGGGGTTAAATTAGAGAGAAAAAAGAAAGGGGACATACCTATATTCTGTCCCCAACTTATTGGAGGGAGAAAGGGAGCATGATTGAGACAGAAAAGATTGAAACAGCGGTCAGGATGATACTGGAAGCCATTGGTGAAAACCCTGACAGGGAGGGTCTTCAGGAGACTCCCGCCAGGGTGGCCAGGATGTACCAGGAGATTTTCAGCGGGTTGTGGGAAGACCCGCAGATGCACCTGCAAAAGATGTTTTCGGAAGAACACGAGGAAATGGTGCTGGTAAAGGATATACCCTTTTATTCCATGTGCGAGCACCATCTGCTGCCATTTTTTGGCCGTGCCCATGTTGCCTATATACACCGCCGGGGTAATATAACAGGACTGTCCAAACTGGCCAGGGTGGTTGAGGGATATGCCAAACGCCCGCAGCTGCAGGAGCGACTTACCAGCCAGATAGCCGATGCCATAATGAAAAGGTTGAACCCCCACGGAGTGGTGGTGGTGCTGGAAGCTGAACACATGTGTATGACA
>CBEULQ010000172.1:0-5872 GCA_965543975.1 uncultured Desulfocucumis sp.
AAGCAAGTCTTGTACCAATACAAAGAGGAGAATGGCAAACGGACTGGCGAAGGGCTGTTGGCCTCGGGACGATGTTATCCCGGTGTGCTTGTGAATAAGCGGTTTTACTATGGTCTGCACCAAAAGAACCGGTTTGTGCCCGGGATTGTCGCGTGGGGACGTTTTATTCCCGGCCTGGTTACGCGGCGTGGTTTTTATCCTGGCATTATCACATCCCAAGGCTTTCAGCCGGGGATTATTGCAATGGGAGTATTTGTGCCCGGTATTGTTCATGGCAGGAATTTTGTACCTGGTATATTGAATCTACGTGGCTTTCTTCCCGGTTGTTTTACGACCGATGGCAAGTTTTTACCTGGCCGGTTTATTAATGGCCGCTTTGAGAATGGCGTTATCGATGGCCGCGTCTTTATCCCGGCGGATCACGACAGCCTTACGGCCAGGGATGCCCACATTTTATCCCAGGAAGGCTATGGGCTGGTTAAGGTCAGGCGGTATGAGCCCATTGGCGGGTTGCCTATTCGAGGTGCTATTGTCGGCAAGGTGGGGCGTATGTGTTCAATTGTGCCCTGTGGGTTACTTACGAACGCAGGTGTCATCCTCGGCGGCCTCTGGGATAAGCAGAATTTACCCACGCTTGACCGATCCGCGGAACTGGGAGAGTTGGGAATCGAAACAGATGAATTAGGTGATCTGCCGGATCTGGAGAAAAAGTTTGAAGAGATGATCGATGACCTGTCTGATGGTCTGTTTTCTCCTTTTGGCGAAGGGCAGTCAGGCGTTAACCTTCAGGAAGCTCTTGAGCAATTGGGACAGGGAGAAAACGAGCTAATTGATAGATTAAACCGGGAGCAAGCCGAGTATTGGGGCCGCGTTTTAGGGCAAAATGCAGGCGGAATGATATCCGGAAGTGGCAATTCAAACGATAAAAATACGTGGAGTTGGGTAGAATGCGGAAGGTATGCCGGTGTAGGCGCGGTAGCAGGAGCATCGGAGGGCTTAGGAGGCATGGCGGCAGGAGCGTTGGTGGGTGCGCTCACATACGCGCTTGAGTACCTGTATCACGAAGTTAAGGATGCAGTGGAAGGCGGTAGCGATGAATCCGGTGGTACGTCTGCTCCCGGCGAAGAAGGTGAAGATGGGAATTCTTTTTCCATCCAACCGGAACATGCTCCGATCGGTATAACCATCGCCAAGGAAACGTTCATTGCAATCAAAAAAGAAGGTTTTGGAACAGGACAGAGCACCATCACCATTACTCGTACCGACACAGGCGTCCTGGTTGTGATGAACTATGACGAAATGGCGCGGGCAGCCAGAATAAGTTCCGACCAGCGCATCAACCTGGGTTTGAACCCGGTCACCGGCAATGCCACCCTCGTCACGCCGCTGGCATCCGATCCACGGGCTGTGCTCGGTAAGGCGTTACATCAGATGTATGTAAATCCTGTGGTGAGGCCACTTGACGCATAAACGTACACGACCATGTCGGATTCCTCTGCCGTCAGAGAACGCCATGGGCTGATAACACTACTGTTCGATTAATTACATACATTGCGCTGCATAGGGAGCAAAACCACCACGGTAACCGGCACGGAAAAAGCGCCAGATGTGGTGCCATAAAACATCAATTATAACAAATAATACTTTTGGGTGTACTGGTTTTTTTCTTTTTTTGTTACATTTTATGAGTTCAACCGATTGGTTGACTAAACTGAAAGGAGTTGCAAGAAATGAAAAAAAACATTTTGTCGGGATCTACATTAGTTGTTTGTATCGTTACCGTTTTACTGGCGCTTGTTTCGTCAGCCGGGTTCACCCCGGCGACGGCGTCCAATTATGAACATCTTAGGCCCAAAGCCCCGTCGGATCTCACGGCCGTGGCCATTTCCAAGAACGCCGTTTATCTGACCTGGAAAGACAATTGTGACCCCAATAATAAAGGCGCCTTCTTTATTTACAGGGGAACACATTACGGTGGGGCAACCACTTTTGTCGCTTCCGTCCACGAGGGTGTCACCGAGTATATCGATAACGATGTAGCGTCTGACCAGACTTATTATTATAGAGTCAATTCCTATGCGAATGGACTTGGGTCCGCGTATACCGAAGAGGCCAGCGTAACCACTTCGCCGCCCTTTGCCAAGATAATCACCCTAAAGATCGGCAGTCCCAACATGTACATAAACGGAGCCAGCCGGCAAATCGATCCCGGCAGAAACACTTCGCCGGTGGAGGTGAACGGAAGAACCATGGTTCCCATCCGGGCCATCATTGAAGCCATGGGGGGAGAAGTGGCCTGGGAGGATGCGGAACAAAAGGCTACCGTGAAATTACAGGACAATGTGGTGGATCTGTGGATCGACCAAAAAACCGCCAGTGTCAACGGCGCGCAAACAACAACCGATGCGGCCCCCAAACTGATCAACGGACGGACCATGCTGCCGCTCAGGTTTATCTCCGAAAGCCTGGGCAGCGAAGTGAAGTGGGACGGCAACGCTTCGAGAGTCACCATAATCAGCAAATCGCTGGAATAAGTGGAGGATAATATGCGTTTAAAATCATGTCTGGCGCTTATAATGTTTTTTGTGCTACTGTTTGTAGCCGGCTGCGGCGATTCCGGCAAAGCCGGAGCGCCACAGGGTAGTGCCGGGGGAGCAAAAGAGACAGGGACGGCCAATGAGCTGATTGACCCCTGTACGCTGCTAACCAAGTCCGAAGCGGAAGCAGCCCTGAGCGAGCCGGTGAAGGAGCCTGAACTCAAGGATACCAATAACCCGTTGGGGGGAAAGATTTGTATTTATGAACCCATATCTGAAAACTCGGATAAGTTCATTCAGATCGGGTTGGTGCAAAACGAGGGCATGACAAAGAACCTTCGTGATTCGGGATATAACGTTAAGCAGCTATACGAGGAAACTAAAAAGAACCTGGTTCAAGATGGCAAGCCCGTATCGGGCATTGGGGACGATGCTTTTTGGGGCACCCCCGGCCTTCACATTTTGAAGGGTAATGTTTACCTCAATATCGGCGTTGGCAATACCAGCAAGCCGGAAAACCTGGAGCTGGCCAAGAGCTTGGCAGAGAAGGTCATCAGCCGTTTATAGCTGTTACGGGCGAAATTTATGAAAAAGGGAACCTCTGACCAATCAGGGGTTCTCATTTATGATTTAGGCAGAGTAAGTTAGGGGGAAGAATTATCAGGTATTATTAAAATTTATTGAAAGGTGATGTGTGATGAAAAAAATAGTTAGCTTGTTAACGTTATTAATTCTGGCATCATTAATGTTCTGTGGGAGCATTTCCGGGGCTGTCTCAACCCCTCAAACTGGTGTAACGCAGCAAAAGCTGGATATGAGTAAAATAATAAAAGTAACGGTACCTGGTAAGGTGCAAAACCAGAAAAATGATATCACCATAGTATATCCCCCCAAGGAGGGGGAAGTGTTAAAATCCGGACAACCGTTTGTATTGGAGCTTAGAGTAAAATCTCCTGGGCAATATAAGTTCTTTGTTTCAGAAGATTCAGGGGGTAGCTGGGTAGATGAAGGCTCTCAACTAATGGAAGCTAATTCAGTGCTTGTGAACCCTGTTCTTTTTTCAGGTATTAAATTTAGACTAAAGGTGGTTTCGGCGTCGAATAATAACATATTTGCTGAAAGCGGTGATCTTACTTTTAACCAAGCAGATTTATATGATAAATCACTGCATGCGACACCAGGGCACAAAAACGTCACGCTTAAATGGGAACCCATCGCCAGTGCGCCAGAGAGTGTTGCATACAACATTTTCAGAAGCACTTCGAAAAATGGTCCTTTTAATAGCACGATTACAGACTTTGCTGTACAAGGGGATTCTTATACCGATAATACTGTTAAAAACGGTACAACTTATTACTATAAGTTAAAATTTTTGATAAATGGTTGTGATGGGGAATTTGACTTTTATAATGTAGCTTCGGCCACACCTCAGGGTACCATTATTCTGAAAATAGGAGATCCCAATATGAAGGTCAACGGCGAAACTAAAGAAATCGACCCGGGCCAGGGAACAGTGCCTGTCATCGTAAACGGCAGGACATTCGTCCCCATCAGGGCCATCGTAGAGAATATGGGCGGAACGGTAAGCTGGGACGACGCGACTCAGAAAGTTACAATCGACTACAATAATAAAAACATAGTGCTGCAAATAGGGAGCACAACCGCCACGGTAAACGGCGTGGAAAAAACGCTGGATGTGGCGCCATATATATCGGATACGGGCAGGACAATGCTGCCGCTCAGGTTTGTAACGGAAAACCTGGACTGCCAGGTAAAGTGGGACTGGACGACGCAAACCGTAACTATTAATTATTAACTGATTGGTGACTGTGCCTTCCTCCTAGGGTTAATTAATAAAACAGGGAGGTTATATATTATGAAGAGAAAAATTGAGGTCGTCAGCATAGCAATTCTGACAATATTCTTGCTGTCGGCAAGTGTTGCCGCTGAAGGAACTATAACCACCGTCAACAGCAACGTAAAGACTATCCAAACAGTTACAGCGCCTACGGTAACCAACAGTGTGGATACTAGTCAGATTACTTTGCAAAACAGCACTATGCAAGCCCAGATTCAAAAAAACAATCAGGGTCTTGTAAATACAACTACTCCCTACTCATCACAGCCGGTATCATCAGCGCAGGGGGCCTCGACAAAAACCCATGTCGGGCAGCCCGTAAATAATCTTGTTTTGTTATGCAAAAACGAACGACGTGAGCCATATCAAACCTACTATGGTTTCGTACAAATCCTTCCTAACGGTGAGCCTCCTTTTGCTTCCATGCTGACCAGCTATGACTACTACAGTATACCGGCGGGTTACACACTAATTGTAACTGATGTTGACTGGCGGGTGGAGGGTGGCACACCAGGGAAAACAGCGGCATTACAACTGCACATAGCTCCATTGAATGTTAGTCATCTGGGGAATTGCGCCTTTGAATCTTCAGCTACACTGGACAGTTCAGGATGCGGCGGTGCAAGTGTTTCTATGACTACAGGTTTTGCAGTAAGCTCAAATGCCCGGCTCATTGCTACCTCTTATCCAAACAATAATTCTAATATGAAGCAAATACTTGTACGCGGGTATTTGGTGCCTTCGAATTAATACTAGGTCAGTACTTTACACATTTGTGTGGAAGGAATGAGGAGTTATATGGAAACGGTCTTAATGTTATCGCTTCATTAAGCTTTTTTACCTTTCCCAGTTGCCCCGGTTTGTTGAGGAACAAAAGAAATTGGAGGGATTGTTATGAGAAAAATCACCAGGGTCCGGAGAAGTCTTCTGGTGACTGTATTGGTCTTGTTAATAGTGACCTTTTCTGGTTCTCAGGTTTTTGCCATTAATCCCCAACCTGAACCACCCGGAAATAACCAGGTTATCGTTGATGATCAAATCCTGCCTCTGTATACCACCCCGGCTTCCAACTATCCAGGTCTTTTCGGATCTCTGGTTAGCGTTCCCGAGCTGCTTGTCAACGGTTTAAAACAACCCCTGACAAGCAAGAATTATGACTCCGCCTTTATAAAACGGGATAATTTGATTGTAAAAAAATTAGATCCGGAATTATTAAAGAGTATGCAAGAGATTTATTTTGTCCCACACCAAAAGGATTTCTCTCAGTATAATACCTTTACCGGCAACCAGGATGGCTGGGGTGGCTGCATCGGGCGTTCCATGGTCCATGTCATGAATATACAAAATGAAATGGAAAGCCCGTACACGCCGGATCTGTCCTTCTGGTACATGCACCGCCGTCAGGAGCAACTCGCTAATGGCGGCCCGGTGAATACCAAATATCTGCTCGAAAATTACGGTCTTTGCGCTGAAGCCA
>CBEULQ010000173.1:0-5861 GCA_965543975.1 uncultured Desulfocucumis sp.
TCACATTATGTTTGGTCACTGCTTTTGTTATTTTTGATTATAGCCATTTGCATTAACAAGTGCAATAGTTCACAAGTATGTTGTAAAATTAAAATAATTCTGACAATTGGGACGGGCTTCAGGTTGGCGGCTGGCTTAATGTGTCATGTAAAAAGGGATTTTGTCATTATGATTAATTGACATCACATTGGTTAAAGGATATATTTCTTTTAGAAGATGACCGGTCCAACGGCTTCAGCCTAAATTTCACAAAATCCCCAGCCAGGAATGACGCGTCAAAATTATTGATGTAAATCTAATTCATATATTACCAAAAGTTAAAAGTAAATAGTCTGACTTTTTGGAGGAATTACATTGACAAAAGGCGAATTAAGAAAGGATGTTTTAAAACAAAGAGCCGCCATGACACCGGAGGAAGTGGCGGAAAAAAGCGCGGCCATATTAAATAAGTTAATATCTTTGGAAGAGTGGCGGCGGGCGGGTACAATAATGGCTTACGTTGATTTTCGCAACGAGGTTCAAACAGGTGAACTTATTCGACACTGTCTGGCCGGCGGGAAGAGGGTTTCCGTCCCAATCACTGATATTGCCGGCAAAGTCCTAACGCCTTCGGAAATACTCCATTACCCGGATGATCTGGTTCCCGGCGCATGGGGTATACTTGAACCGGCTCCCGGCTGTGTGCGGCCGGTGGACCCAAGGGATTTGGATATGGTGGTTGTACCCGGTGTTGCTTTTGATTTGAACGGGGACCGGCTGGGCTACGGCGGGGGGTTTTACGACCGCTTTTTACCTAGGACCAGACCGGGAACAGTTTTCCTGGCCCCGGCCTTTGAACTTCAGATAATGGACAATGTATACCCCGGACCCCATGATTGCCCGGTGCACATATTGGTGACCGAACAAAGGGTATTAAGATTTTAGTTGATTAACATTTGATAGCCCGCAGGGGTAACGGACTTGTAAATTCGGCTGTCTTACCATGGGCAGCCGTTCCAATCCTTTGCAGGCTTTCAGTTGTGTTATAAAACGGGGGAGAGAATTGAGAGGAGGGTTTAATTTGTCTTGCACATGCGGTCACAGTGACGAGTCGGCAAAACAGGAGGCGTTGCTTAAAACGCTGGACAAGTACAAAACAATGAAAGGCGCCCTGATACCCCTTTTGCAGGAAGCCCAGGAGATATACGGCTACCTGCCCAAAGAGGTTATGCAGCAGATTTCAAAAACACTGGGCGTTCCGTTCAGCAAAACATTCGGAGTGGTAACCTTTTATGCGCAGTTTCACCTGAAACCCAGGGGGCGCAACATTATCCGCGTATGCCAGGGCACTGCCTGTCACGTGCGGGGAGCCTCAAAGGTATTCGACGGGGTGTCCAAAAAACTTGGTGTGGAGAAAAACGGCACCACCGAAGACCTGCGTTATACCCTGGAAACTGTGGCATGCCTTGGCGCCTGCGGATTGGCCCCGGTGATGATGGTTAACGACGATACCCACGGGCGCCTCACCCCGGACAAGGCAGTATCCACCCTTGAGAAGTACGAGTAGGAAGGAGGCCGTGGGATGAAAAATTTAATGGACAAATGCTGTGACAAATGCACGCACGAACCGGCTACTCCCTGTAAGGATTATATAAAATGCCGCAAAGAGGGCCCCATTTGCCACCAGGATGATGCTTGCAAACAGAAAAGAGCGGATCTGCTGGCAGCCATCCATCTCCCGGAACAAAGCGAAAAGAGAAATGTGCTGATCTGTGCAGGTACCGGATGCGTATCATCAGGCTCACCCAAACTGAGAAAGAAACTGGAAGAGGAACTGGCGGCAAACGGTCTGGCTGACAAGGTGACTATTACCACCACCGGCTGCCACGGCTTCTGTGAGCAGGGCCCGCTTATGATAGTGGAGCCCAAGAAGACTTTTTACACCAGGGTTACCGAGGACGATGTGGCTGAAATAGTGGCCAATGATCTGGTCCAAGGTGAAACGGTGGATAGGTTGCTGTACAAGGACCCCAACACCGGGGAAGCAGCCAAAACTTACGAAACCGTTCCTTTCTACGCCCGCCAGCAACGTTTGGTGCTGCACAACTGCGGTCATATCAACCCGGAGGAGATTTCCGAATATATCGCCAACGACGGCTACGCCGGGTTTGCCAGGGCGGTTTTTGAATTGACACCCGACCAGGTGGTTGAAGAGGTAAAAACATCCGGCCTGCGGGGCAGGGGCGGCGGCGGTTTCCCCACCGGCATGAAATGGGGTTTTGTCCGCCAGGCTCAGGGTGACAAAAAATATGTGGTCTGCAACGCCGACGAGGGCGACCCCGGCGCTTTCATGGATCGCAGCGTGCTGGAGGGCGACCCCCACGCGGTAGTGGAAGGCATGATGATCTGCGGCTATGCCGTGGGCGCCGACGAGGGTTATATTTATGTGCGGGCTGAATACCCGCTGGCCATCCAGCGGCTTAAGATAGCCATCGCCCAGGCCGAAGAGAAGGGCATTCTGGGCGAAAACATAATGAATTCCGGATTCAATTTCCGCCTCAAAATTAAGGCCGGCGCAGGCGCTTTCGTTTGCGGCGAGGAAACCGCGCTTCTTACTTCGATAGAAGGCAACCGGGGCATGCCCAGGGTAAGGCCTCCTTTCCCGGCCCAGAGCGGGCTGTGGGGCAAGCCAACCTGCCTTAACAATGTGGAAACTTTCGCTAATGTACCGCAGATTCTGCGTAACAGCGGTGCCTGGTATGCTTCCATGGGAACTGAGAAGAGCAAGGGCACCAAAATATTCGCCCTCACCGGCAAGGTGAACAACACCGGACTGGTGGAGGTTCCCATGGGCATCAGCATGAGGGATATCATTTTTGCCATCGGCGGCGGCATCCAGGGGGGCAAGAAGTTTAAGGCCGTGCAGATAGGCGGACCCTCCGGCGGCTGCCTGCCTGATGAGCTGCTGGATCTTCCGGTGGACTACGACTCCCTTATTTCTGCAGGGGCCATGATGGGTTCCGGCGGTCTGGTGGTAATGGACGAGACCACCTGCATGGTGGACGTGGCCAGGTTCTTCCTTACCTTCACCCAGTCCGAGTCCTGCGGCAAGTGCACTCCCTGCCGGGAAGGCACCACCCGGATGCTGGAGATTCTTACCCGCATCTGCAACGGGGAAGGGAAGATGGAGGATATCGATACCCTGGAAAGGCTGGGCCGGGTGGTCAGGAGCACCGCACTGTGCGGTCTTGGTCAGACCTGCCCCAACCCCATACTATCCACCCTGCGCTATTTTAAGGACGAATACATTGCCCACATACAAGACAAGCGTTGCCCGGCCGGGGCCTGCTCCGCTCTGCTAACCTACGTTATAGATGCGGAGAAATGTAAAGGTTGCGGCAAGTGTCTCAAAAGTTGCCCGGCGGGAGCCATCACCGGGGAGAAAAAGCAGCCTCACGTTATCGACGCGGCAAAATGTATCAAGTGCGGAAGCTGCTTAATGGGCTGCAAGTTTGAAGCCATTGTCAAGGCTTAATCCGGGGAGGTGTATGTAAGTGGCCAATGTTACCCTAACCATAAACGGGGTTAAAGTAAAAGTGCCCAAGGGAACCACCGTACTGGACGCGGCGGCTGAAGCGGGATTTTTTATCCCCACCTTTTGCCACGCCCCGGAACTGACCGGTTTCGGCGCCTGCCGCATTTGCGTGGTGGAAATACAGGGCATGCGCAACCTGCCTGCCTCCTGCGTCACCGAAGCCACCGAGGGCATGGTGGTGCAGACTGAATCACCGGCGGTGGTGGAAGCCCGTAAAACAATACTGGAACTGATCCTGGCCAACCACCCCCAGGACTGCCTGACCTGCGAAAAGAACGGGGATTGTCTTTTACAGGATTATGCCTTCCGCTACGGCGTTAAGGGTCCGGGATTTGAGGGACAGCGGCATTCCTACGATATTGAAGACAGCAACCCATATATTATCAGGGATTTGAATAAATGCATTTTGTGCGGCAGGTGCGTGCGTACCTGCGCCCAGGTTAAGGACCGTGCCGTAATCGATTACGCCTATCGCGGATTCAATACCAAAATAGCTGCGCCCATGGACACGCCCTTGGGCGAGTCAGACTGCGTGTATTGCGGCCGCTGTGTGGCCGTGTGTCCAGTGGGCGCTCTTACCTATAAGAGCCTGTCCGGTAAAGGGCGGGTCTGGGAGATGGAGAAAAAACCTGTTACCTGTACTTTCTGCGACAGCGGCTGCCAGTTTGATATAGTTTCCAAGGGTGATAAGGCTATCGCTGTGGCCGCCAAGGCGCCCGGACCGGGACGGCCTCTGTGCCTGAAGGGCCGTTTGGGTCTTGAGCTTCTGTACTGTGACCAGCCTGGGACGCCACAGTTGAAGAAGGACGGGGAGTTTACAGAGGTTTCCTGGTCAGAGGCCTTGGGCCTTGAGGGCGTGTTGGAGAAAATTAAAAAAATCGAGGGGTCAGGCTATTAACTTATTAACTTATTCTTGAAGAACTCATGACCCTTCAGGCAAAAATGCGTTAGATTGAGCAACGTATAACAATGAAATGTTTTTTCAGTGAAGAAATAGAGGTTGTTTTCTGGAGATTTATTGCGATAAGCGATACGGCAGATCAAAAAAGCCTTAATTGTATTACTGAACCGGCTATCGCCAAAGCTGTATCGCCTGTTCGATTAACGGAAAGGAGGTTGAGTGGTGGCTGAAGTCACATTAACCATAAACGGCCGGCAGGTAACCGTGCCCCAGGGAAGCACCGTGCTGGACGCGGCAAAAAAGCTGGGCGTATTCATTCCAACCCTTTGCTATGACCCGGAATTGACCATCGACGGTTCCTGCCGCATGTGCGTGGTGGAGGTTAAAGGAGCAAGAACGCTAATGATTTCCTGTGCCACCGCCGCCACCGAGGGTATGGTGGTGGAAACCGAATCGCCTTCGGTGCTGGAGGCGAGAAAGACAATACTGGAGCTTCTGCTGGCCAATCACCCTATGGACTGTCTTACCTGCGCCAGGAACGGAGACTGCCGCTTGCAGGATTATGCCTACATGTACGGTGTGAAGGAAGGCGGCTTCAAAGGCGCCGTACACCAGTACCAGGTTGAAGACGACAATCCCTTTATTATCAGGGATATGAACAAATGTATACTGTGCGGCAAATGCGTTCGGGCTTGTGCCCAGATACAGGGCAATTCAGTGGTGGATTACGCTTTCCGGGGCTTTAACACCAAAATCGCTCCGGCTATGGACACTACCTTAGCCGGTTCCAATTGCGTATTTTGCGGTAACTGCGTGGCAGTGTGCCCGGTGGGCGCACTGCAGGAAAAGGATCTGAGATCCAAAGCCCGCACCTGGGAGGTTAAAAAGGTCCGTACAACATGCCCCTACTGCGGCACTGGCTGCAATTTTGATCTCAACGTCAAAGACGGCAAAGTGGTTGGGGTTACCTCCTGTGACGGCGATGTAAACGGACGGGCATTGTGCGTTAAGGGACGCTTCGGTTACGGTTTTATCCACCACCCTGACAGGCTGAAAAAACCCCTGATTAAAAAGGATGGTCAGTTTGTGGAGGCGTCCTGGGACGAGGCCATAAGCCTGGTGGCGGAAAAACTGGGAGCAATCAAAGCCGGCCACGGCCCCGAAGCCTTGGCGGTGCTTAGTTCCGCCCGTTGCACCAACGAGGAAAATTACCTGCTTAGCAAATTAACCCGCGCGGTGTTCGGTACCAACAACATCGACCACTGCGCCCGTCTCTGACACGCTCCCACTGTCGCCGGTCTGGCGACTGCATTTGGCAGCGGTGCAATGACCAACCCCATCAAAGATGTGGCGGGGGCGGACTTTATACTGGCCATCGGCACCAAC
>CBEULQ010000174.1:0-5849 GCA_965543975.1 uncultured Desulfocucumis sp.
AGGTCGTCCATCGTTTCAGGCCTCCTTTAAAAATGCTTATAACCCGTTTTCCCGAACATCCCAGGCATTCCTTTGTCAGAATAGGCTATACCGGAGCGGAACCCTGCGACGCCAAGAAGGTTAAACTGCCATCAGACGGCCAAAGCGGTGAATTAATCATCAGCGTCAAAAATAAAACCGCTGACGGCGGTTTTGTGTTGTACCCGTTGGGTTCGCTTTTATATGATCCCAGGATACAGAAGCAGGTCTGGGAATTGGCCGGCAGAGGCCGGGAATCCCATTTGTTTACCGAGCTTGTTGAGGTGGAGGATGAGGGGACCAGCAGCTCCAAGAAAGGTGTCAAACTGGTTCCCTACACCCCGGAGGATGCCTCTCTGTGGGAAAAATGGCAGAAAAACATAGACACTTCTATTTTCGAAACCACCATCGGGCCGAGAAATTTTACCGCCGGGAAAAGGCAGGGAGAGGAATATCATCTTTATATGATAGAATACGCGGGGAAAAAGGTGGGTGCGGCATGGGTGGAACAGATACTGCCCAGAATCAGCTCGGCGGAACTAGGGATATTGATAGGGGAGCCCCAGTTCTGGGGCCTGGGAATAGGCACCCAGGCCATGCAGGCGATGATGGAAATAGCCAAAAACAAACTGGGGCTGAAATTTTTGTGGCTATCAGTGCGCGAGGCCAATACCAGGGCATTAACCTGCTATAAAAAATGCGGCTTTGTAATTAAGAAAAAAATGCCGGTAATAAACAAATCGGACGGCTCATACCAAATTTGGGTGACCATGGAAAGGATGTTATAGGGGCTTTTAGCCCTCGGTTTCGAATAGTTTTAGCTTTTCGTTGCTGCCCAGAACAATTAGCACGTCACCTTCTTCAATTATATGCCTGGCCCCGGGGGAAATTATAAATTCCTTGCCACGTCGGATGGCCAGCACCGTAATGCCGTATTTTTTTCTCAGTCCGGAATCCTGCAGGCTTGTACCGTGAAACTCGGCCGGAGCGGCCAGCTCTACCAGACTATAATCAGGGGAGAGGTTGATTACATCGATTATGTTTCTGGACACAAGCCAGCGGGCCACCCTTTCCCCCATATCCCTTTCCGGGAAAACCACAACTTCGGCCCCTATTTTTTGCAGTACTTTTCCCTGAAGTTCAGTGGAGGCTTTGGCCACCACTTTTTTTACGCCCATTTCCTTTAACATCACGGTGACAAGAATGTTGGACTGGATATCCTGGCCGATGGCCACCACTACCACATCGAAATTTCTTAACCCCAGGGACTTCAGTACGGTTTCTTCCAGTGCGTTTGCGGTAACGGCATGGGTCACCACGTCCGCCAGATCTTCAACTTTGTTTTCATCGGAGTCTATGGCCAGTACGTCATAGCCCATCTGCGTCAATGTCCTTGCAACGCTGGAGCCGAAACGCCCCAGGCCGATTACCGCAAACTGTTTCATTGCCTGATACCTCTTTCTTTCCAAAATGGAAGCATTTTTATTTTAAACCCAAAAAGTATCAACTTATGTCAGGGGACACAACTTATTGGGTTGCCAAAATTCTAAACTTCTAACAAATTGAGGAAGGAATCTCCCCAACTTAATTAACTTTGAAAGGCAGCTTGGAAAAACAGCTCTTGCAGAATTTGCCCGGCACCAGTACCGATCCGCAAGCCTGGCAATACGTAAGTTTCTTTTCAGCGCACTCCCGGCAGTAGAAGTTTCCTCTCATCTCTACCTTGGCTGCAAAGAAATCCGCATCGTTATAGTCTACCCACTTGCCGCATTCGGTACAGCAGGCTTCTTCCATGTCCGAAAGCAGATAATCCACAGCCACATATGGTTCGCTGCAGGAAATGCCCATTTTTAAAATGATTTTGTCACTTAAGGTCATGTTGTTTTTTAGATAGTTATAAAACCTATCATGCATGTCGTCGGGTGTGTAATTATCAAGGATCAGATCCACCTGCTCATCCTTGACCCTGAAGGCTCCGGCGAATAAGTGTTCGAAATCCTCAACTGTCATTGTGTCGAAGGGTAAATCCCAGCATTCGTAAAGGTATCCCGATACACTTTCGGCGTCGCGTATTTTTATGCCATCAAAATAGCCTTCCAGTGCCTCGTACATTTTTTCCTTCAAATCCAGCAGGTCGTTTTTCATTCTTTCTCTTCTAAGAATACTGAGCACGTCGTCCGCCTGCAGCAGAAGGTTGAAGGAGTGCTCTTTAAGACGTTTCAATATTCTGTCGTTCCTGCTTTTAACTTTGTTTTTGTAAAAGGACATGTGCTCTATGTTGGACCAGAGATTTTCTACTTCACTGCGCAATTGAATTTCAAAATTGTAGTGTGCCGTGGCGGCACTGGCTTTAAGGGAATATACCCCGTCATAATGGTGGGAGAGATTCCCGTTTTCGTGTTTGGTGGGGCTGTGTTCCAGGGAGGATATGTGGGAAATTTGCAGCAGTTTTGAATGCTTTTTATCAAGCAACCTTACAATTTTTTCCAAGTCCTCCGCCAGTTCCACAATAATAAAGACCCCAATGGTGTCAGGCAGGTCGTTTAGGGATTTGGCATTCCTGTACTGCTCTTTTCTCTGTATTTTATCAGCTATGCTCTCCCAGCTTTTTACTCTGGCCTCAAAGCGGTAAAGGGGATACTGTTTAACCTGCAGTCTGTAAGCCCGCTGATATTTTTCAAGGAAAGCTTTTAAATCCTCCACGATGGAATCAGCAGCGGTGCAGTAATCCTCATAATTGTCATAGTATTCCTTTTTTATCAGATCCAGGTTCGCGCTCAAGGTTTATGCCTCCCAGTTCTAAAAAGGGGTTATATAGAATTTTTCCGGGCCGGTGAAATATCCTTCTTTTTTACGACAAAATGATGAGTGGTGTCATCAGGCGTTATTTTCATTAAGTTCCATCCATTCATTGTAATAATTTTCCAGAGATACTCTGAGTTCCTCCAGCTGGCTGTTTTTGACCATCAGAAGTTCAACGTCCTGGTATACCTCGGGTAGCTGCATTTCTTTTTCCAGTATTGCCGCCTTTTTTTCTGTTTCTTTGATGTCGGCTTCAATTTTTTCTATTCTGCGCTGTATTTTCTCCTGCCTTCTTTTTACCTCTTTCTGTAAGTCATAATTGTTTTTGTTTTCCCCGGCAGGTCTGCCCGGTTTATTTTCATTTTCGTTCCCTGTTTCTAATTCTTGCTCCATTTGCGTTTTCTTTTCTATATAATATTCATAGTTGCCAGGAAAATCCATTAACCCGTGAAGGTTTAACTCCAGTATCCTGTTGGCTGTCTTATTCAAAAAATAGCGGTCATGGGCCACCAGTAAAATTGTTCCGGGGAAATCCCGCAATGCTTCTTCCAGTGCCTCTTTGCTATATATGTCAAGGTGGTTGGTGGGTTCATCCATCAGTAAAAAATTAGGCTTTTGCAACATCAGCCTGGCCAGGGATGCCCTGGCCTTTTCCCCGCCGCTCAACTCGGCCATGGTTTTATAAACCGCATCGCCACGAATAAGGAAGCTTCCTAGAACCGAGCGGACATCTTTCTCTGCCATTTCAGGGAAACAATCCCATATTTCGTTAAGAACCTGTTTAGTGCTCCATGCGGCTGCCTGTTCCTGCTGGTAATAGCCTATGCTTACATTGGTGCCCAGTAAAAAGTGCCCGGACACAGGGCTTATAGTACCTGTGATAGTTTTTAACAGGGTGGTTTTCCCAATTCCGTTGGGGCCTACCAGGGCAACTCTTTCTCCCCGGGATATGTTGAAAGTGAGTTTGCGGGCCAGAGTTGCTCCGGGGTAACCAATGCTCATGTCTTTTACCTTTAATACCTCTGTGGCGCTCTGACGTTCAACGCCGAAGGAAAAGGACGCGGTTCTGGCAGCTGACGGTTTTTCCAGGGGATTTATTTTTTCCAGCGCTTTAAGCCTGCTTCTGGCCCGGGAAGCGGTGGTAGCCCTGGCGATATTTCTCCTTACGAATTCTTCCTGGCGGGCAATTTCATTCCGCTGCTTTTGATACTCCCTTTCCCTTTGGTGAATTGTTTCACTTTTAAGAGCTATAAACCTGGAATAATTTCCTGGGTAACGAGTGACGCGGCCATTTTCCAATTCGTAAATAATCCCGGCAACCTGGTCGAGGAAGTAGCGGTCATGGGATACCACCAGCATCGCTCCAGGGTAAGATTTGAGGTAGTGCTCCAGCCAGGAGAGAGTTTCCAAATCCAGGTAGTTGGTCGGCTCGTCCAGTATGAGCAGGTGCGGTTTCAACAGTAGAAGTTTGGCCAATGCCAGACGGGTCTTCTGCCCGCCACTGAGCGTATTAATAGGAGTTTCAAATTGCCCGTCGAGAAAATTTAAACCTTTAAGCACCCGGGCGGTATCAGCCCTGTAACTATATCCGCCCTGCCGCCGGAATTCTTCAGACAGCAAGTCGTAGCGGGACATTGCCTCCGGTGAGTTCAGGCGATGCTCCAGTTGACGGAGTTCTTTTTCCATATCTATTACGGGCCGGAATGCTTCAATCATTTCCTCCCATACAGTCCGGTCCGAAATCAGCCCGCTGTCCTGGGCCAGATAGCCAAGGGTGAAGTGGGAGGGCTTTATAATTTCGCCGGCATCCGGGGAGGTCAGCCCGGCCAGTATCTTTAAAAGGGTTGATTTTCCGGCCCCGTTCGGCCCCACTAAGCCTACCCGCTCTTTTTCACGGACAGCCATGGTTATGTCTGCCAGCACCACATTATCACCAAAAGACTTTTGCACATGGCTGGCCTGTAGAACAATCATGCTTTTAAACCACCTCGCTACGGTAAAAGTTTAACTTATACCGGCGTATCGTACAAGTGGAAAAAGCTCTTAGCAAAGGCGGGTAAAATAAAAGAGCACGGTTTATAAGTTCCGTGCTTAAAGGTTTGTTATAAATTTTTATGTAATAGTTATTGTCAGGCGTACCTGTATACAGGGGAGAAATGCCACAAGTACATCGGTCCGGATAACTCCCAGCACCACTCCGGGGGGGCGGTATTGGCCTGGACTGATGTTATTGACAGTGTTTTGGTGCTGACGATGATTGAACCGCAGAAATCCGGTTTGAAAACCTCACCGGGTTTTACGATCCTGTACTGGCCCTGATAACCGGACTGTTCAAATATATATATGTAGCAATCGCCGGCCTTCAGCATGGTTACATTCTTTATGTTGTGAAAATTCCTGATGGCAGTATCCGGCACCAGATTATAGGAAAATTCACCGTGATAAATGCTGGTGCTCCGGGTTATGTCCTTGGTTATAAAGAAACCACGCAGGTACTTTACAGCAGTTGACAAAACATAGTTTAAGGCAAGACCCCCGCTGTTGGTTTCGGCATGTGAGATAGTTGACATTATTATCCCTCCCAATCTCCTGCACTACCATCCATCAGCTACTTGAATTATAGAACCCCTTATAAGACGAAACTATAGTTTTGCTTGCAGTGGTATATTTTTTATCCCGAGCTATCCCAGGGAAAAGTCTAAAATTTCACTAAATATACACTACATGATTGCTGCGATTGCTTGCAAACGAAGGGATTTTTGTTTATGCTTGTCAGGATTGGCACAAGCCATACGATTAACCGCGCGTGATTATGAACTAATGGACGAATGGAAAATTGTTTACACTTTTATGATACATGATAGAGTGTAGATTGTCACTACGTTTTGTTAAAAAATGCAATGTGAAATAAGTAGCATGCGATGCTGGCTGTTGATCGCTGGAGAGGTTTTTATCAGAAGATTTGTCACTATAAAATAAATATTACAAATAGCACCTCCGGGCATTCTCTTGCTAACGGCCTGTAAGAC
>CBEULQ010000175.1:0-5846 GCA_965543975.1 uncultured Desulfocucumis sp.
AATAATATTACAATAAGCGCTGCTTATTTACTTTCTAGATAAGTACGATAATCCCTTTACTTATTAATAACTTTTTATATTTCATATCGTTACGCGCTTTTATTGGGACGTCCACCCCCCATCAATAACCAGGCACTGCCCGGTCATATAACTGGAGGCGCCGGAGGCCATGAAGACCGCCGCCCCCGCCATATCTTCGATCTTTCCCAGGCGCCGCATGGGAATGCTTTTTAGAAGATGATTGTAAATCTTTTCATCATTAAGGTCGGACTCGTTCATAGGTGTAACGACATAACCCGGACAGAGGGCATTGACATTTATATTATATCTTGCCCATTCCAGGGCCAGTGCCCTGGTCATCTGGATGACCCCCCCCTTGGCCATGCAATAGGGCAGCACCTGGCGCTCGCCCACCATTCCCAGAATGGAGGCCACGCTGATTATACGTCCGCCGCCCTGCCTGATCATCTGCCGGCCCACAGCCTGGGCCACGAAAAATACCGCCCGCTGATCGAGGCCCACCACCCGGTCGAAATCCGCTTCCGTAAGGTCTTCCGCTTTCTTGGTGATGGCGGTGCCGGCGTTATTCACCAGTATATCGACCCGGCCAAATTCGGCTTTCGCCCTTTCCACCAGTTTCTGCACCTGCTCATTTTTGGTTACGTCTGTGGCAAAGCCTATCGAGCGGCGGCCTGTGTCCCGAATTTCACCGGCCACGCGATCACAATCGGCCTGATTCCGGCTGACTATTATCAGGTCTGCCCCGGCCTGGGCCAGGCCTAAAGCAATACCATAGCCAACCCCTTTGGTGGATCCCGTCACCAGGGCCACTCTACCGTGTAAGTTAAATGCGGGAAATTGCATTGTCGTCTTCCTCCCTGTAGCAGAAATCAATCCCTCATTCCCTCTCCGGCACTCCGGCCAGCACTTTGGCCAGTTTCTTCTTATATTCCAGGTTGCCCTGCCGCAAGATCATCACCCGCTGTGCCTGGGGGGAGCCGGCGCCATGCATACTTTCCGCCAGGGCGGTGCCGCCGGTCATGTTTTCAATTAGCCTGGCCACCCGGATCCGGTCCTCCGCCGGAACATCGGCCACGCCTTTAAAATATTTATTTACATAGGGACCCACTTCAGAGCAGCAAAGGTCGTCCTCGGAAGGCAAAGTGGCTATGAACCCACCCGCAATATCATGGCTGAGGTGGCATATCTCGTAGATGAACCGGCTAACGTTCAGCTTGGTGATGTTGGCCAGCAGCGGGTCCACAAAAAAGGCGCCGGACGGTGTGGGTCTTCCTTCGGCAGAACAGGCAATGGAGCCGGCATAAAGGGTTTCCGCAAGATGTATCATCTCGATCAGCTTATCCCTTACATGAGACGCTTTGGGAACACCATTATAATCCGCCATAAGCGCCGTGGCGCCGATGATAACATCGCTTACGCCCCCTTTACACCCCCCGTAATTCTGCCGGTGGTACGAGGCAAAGCGTTCCACCAGGTCGCCGGCGTACTGCCACTCCCCGCACATGAACACCCGCTCCCATGGAACAAAGACGTCTTCCAGAATTGTTAGGGCCTCGCCGCCCACGATGCCGTAGCGGGCGTTCCCCTGGTCAATCCGTCCCATTTTGCGGGAATCGTTGGTCTGCCGGCCAAAAATGTGAAGTACACCTGGGGCGTCCACAGGAACGGCACAGGCCACGGCATAATCCGCGTCCTCTGCCGCCATGGCCGTGGTGGGCATTATGAGCATCTCGTGGGAGTTCACAATTCCTGTTTGGTGGGCTTTGGCCCCGCGGATCACAATACCGCTCTCATTTTTTTCCACCACATGAACGTAAAGATCCGGATCCGCCTGCCGGGAGGGACGAAGGCTGCGATCACCCTTGGGGTCGGTCATGGAACCGGCCGCCATGATATCGGTTTCCTGGATATTCAAAAGGTAATCCTTAAAACGTTTGTGGTAACCTGTCCCCAGTTTAAGCTCCATATCATAGGTAACGATATACAAAGCATTGAGAGCGTCAAAGCCAACGCAACGCTGGAAACAGGTGCCCGTGCGCCGGGCAATCATGCGCAGCATCTTCACCTTTTTCACCAGGTCTTCGCTGCTCTGGTGGATGTGGGTGAAACGGTTGATCCGTTTACCGGTAAGGTGAGATGTTGCCGTTACCAGATCTTCAGCCATCGGATCATGGGCCATATCATAGGTTACGGCCGCCGCGTTGATGTGGGGCCGGAATATCGGGTTGTCGATCAGGTCCTTCACCTGTTCCCCAAAGACGTATACCTTGGGCTTGAGCATGCGCAGACTTTCAATATACTGGGATCCTGTCATCATAACGTATCTCCTCCTCTTCCCCTGCAGGGATTAATACTTTTTTCAAACTACGCAATTCCCATGCCAACCCCGCAACCATACGGTGCACCTACCATCCCTGCCCCGAAAACATAAACAAAAGAGGCGTTCCGGCTTAAACGCCTCTTTTGTTTAATGCTTACCCTTCAACCGGAGGCATTTGCAGCAAAACGCTACAACACATCGTTTCATTAAAAGATCTGTTGTTTCCGATCGCTACACAACCGGTATTTACTCACTAACCTTTTTATACTAATCAGCTTTTTCTATAATAGTGGCCACACCCTGGCCGCCACCGCAGCAGGCTGTAATTAAGGCGTATTGTCCACCACATCTGTGCAGTTCGTAAACCGCTTTGATGGTCAGGATGGCCAGGGAGCCGGCGATGGGGTGACCCAGGGCGATAGCTCCACCGTTGGGATTGAATTTTTCTTGGTCCCGCCAATCTATGCCTAATTCCCGGCAGCAGGCAATTGACTGGGCGGCAAAGGCTTCATTCAGCTCTATAACATCCATCTGTTCAATGGTCATGCCGGCCCTGGCCAGAGCTTTAAAGGTGG
Source organism: uncultured Desulfocucumis sp. (assembly GCA_965543975.1). Classification (GTDB taxonomy): domain Bacteria; phylum Bacillota; class Desulfotomaculia; order Desulfotomaculales; family Desulfocucumaceae; genus Desulfocucumis. The sequence goes on from CBEULQ010000175.1 coordinate 2,917, forward strand.
CGGGAACAGGTCCGATCCCCATAATATTCGGGTCAACACCGGCAGCCCCGAATGCCCGGATCACAGCCAGTGGTTTTAAACCCAGGTTATCAGCCATTTTTCGGGAGGTAATCAGTAAGGCGCCTGCCCCGTCATTAATGCCCGAAGAATTCCCGGCGGTTACCGTCCCGTCCTTTTTAAAGGCCGGGCGGAGTTTGCTCAGGGCTTCCAGGGTGGTGCCGGGGCGCGGGTGCTCATCTTCCTGAAATACCAGCGGATCGCCTTTCTTTTGCGGGACCATAACGGGAACAATCTGTTCTTTGAATCTTCCCTCATTAATGGCCCGGGCGGCCTTTAACTGGCTCAGGTAGCCCATTTCATCCTGCTCTTCCCTGGGAATGTTAAAGCGCTGAGCCACATTCTCGGCGGTGATGCCCATGGGGGGGTCGCCAATTTCCTCGGGACTTAAGGGACGGTTTATAAATTTGGGCGGGACCCGCTGAAAAGCGGATGCGGGCTTTTCCAGCAGATATGGCTGACGGGTCATGCTGTCTACCCCGCCGGCCAGATAAATATCACCCACACCGGCCCAGATATGGGTGGCTGCCAGGTTCACTGCGGTGGAACCGGAGCCGCACTGACGATCAATGGTTACGGCAGGTATCTCCATGGGGAGACCAGCCCTCAGCAGGGAGATCCGGCCCAGACAGTGCGCTGCTCCCAGGCAGTGGCCGTAAATCACCTCGTCAATCAATTGGGGATTTTTTAGGCCGCTTCTGACCACTGCTTCTCTCATCACAACTGCCGCCAGGGTTTCCGGATGGATATCCTTTAAAGCCCCGTTTTCTTTGGCTATGGCTGTTCTGGCGGCACCCACTATTACAGCTTCTCTGTCGAACATGTTGATTCTCCTTTCTGTGTTCCCTAGAGGCCGCTACACCTGCTTTGTCATGTTTGTTTTTAAACGGCCTCTGGATGTTTCTCAAACGGTGGATGCTCAGGCCTATAATTTCCCGGCCTTGTATAATTCCCTTAAAACACGCTTGGAAAATTTACCCACACTGGTTTTGGGTATTTCCTCGATGAAAATAATATCGTCCGGCAGCCACCAGCCAACCACATTTTCCTTCAGGTAGCTCATCAATTCTTCCTTGCCCACCTTGCCCCGGGTCTCCGGCTTTAACACCACGCAGGCCAGCGGCCTTTCCTGCCACTTTTCATGCGGAATGGCGATAACTGCCGCCTCCTGAACAGCGGGATGCCCCATCAGCTGGTTTTCCAAATCCACAGAAGAAATCCACTCACCGCCGCTTTTAATTAAATCCTTGGTGCGGTCCATCACCTGTACATAGCCCTCTTGGTCGACAGTAACGATGTCGCCGGTCCTGAACCAGTCGTCTACAAAGGCTTCTTTTGTTTTTTCAGGGTCCTTGTAATATTCCTTTAATACCCACGGACCTTTGAAGAGCAACTCGCCCATTTCTTTTCCGTCGTGCTTGACTTGTTCCCCATTGTCATTGATAACTTTCATTTCCAGTCCGGGCATCAATAAGCCTGTTTTGGCCCGCAGTATGTATTTATCCGGCTCCGGCAGGTCTTTTAAATAGCTCTTGGGAAACGATACCAGTGTCACGGGGGAGGTTTCCGTCTGCCCATAACCTTGTAATAGAGTTACTCCCAGTTTTTTATCATAATCTTCAATAAGTTTGACCGGAAGAGCAGCCCCGCCGGAAAGCAAATACTTGATGCAGCTGAAATCATATTTACCGGGATTATCCAAGGCATGGCTTAAAATCCCCATCCATATGGTAGGCACCCCTGCGCTAAAGGTAACCCTTTCCTTATGGATTAAGTCGCAAAAATCCCTGGGCTGGGGGCGGCTGCCGGGTAAAACTTGCCTGGCTCCCACAAAAGCGTCGGCAAAGGGCCTGCACCAGCCGTTGACGTGAAACATCGGCACTATGGGCATGACGACATCTCCCTCGGTCACGCCGTATTCACCTGCCAAAATAGAAAGGGCATGGAGGTATAATCCCCGGTGAGAGTATTCAACACCCTTTGGTAAGCCGGTGGTGGCAGTTGTATAGGCCATTATGGCGGGAGACCATTCATCCAGGTAGGGGAACTGGTAGTCGTCCGGCTCTTGCTTCAGCAGTTCTTCATAGGAATAAACCGGAGACAGTGTGGTTTGGGGTAACGTCTCCTTGTCGGTCATAATTACATAGCCTATTACTGTATTGAGTTCGGCTTGAATTTCTTCTATCACAGGCACCAGATCTTCATCTATGAACATAACCCTGTTTTCCGCAAAGTTAATGCAATGGATAAGATGTTCCCGGAACAGTCGAATGTTTACGGTGTTCAACACAGCCCCGTAACAGGGCACAGCGAAATATAATTCCAGGTGGCGGTGGTTATTCCAGGCAAAGGAAGCAACCTTATCGCCCGGCTGGATTCCAAAGGTCTTTAACACATTGGCCAGTTGGCAGACTCTTTTAAACATATCGCCATAGGTATACCTAAAAATACCCGAAAAGTCCCGTGAAACTATTTCTTTCCTGGAGTAGTTGTTTTTGCTGTGGTAAAGGATAGTCCTTAACAAAAGGGGGTAATCCATCATAATCTGCTACTCACCTCTTCCTATGTATTAACTGGCCCTATGCTATAAGCTAGTGTGCAATGTCTGTAGTTTCAGTTTTTATTAATTTAATTTTGTGCAAAACCATCAAACCATAAATGATACCCAGGCTCATAAAAGCCCCGCCAATCAACCAGGCAAGGAACATTTCACCGGGATGAGCTTTAGGGCCGAAAACTTTTTCTATTGCACCAAAATTAGCGGCAAAGGAAATAAAAACCATGGAAGCATTAATTATGCGCGGAACATTTGATGAAATGAAGACTAATACAGCTACGATTAATAAAATCACCAAAAATACTGTAGCATCAAT
>CBEULQ010000176.1:0-5845 GCA_965543975.1 uncultured Desulfocucumis sp.
GTACTCATTATTTTGAACCAGTACTATTTCCTGGTCCTTTACGTGTTTTTCCAGCTTGTAGGGGCCTGTCCCCGACGGTCCGTTAAACTTACCCTCTTTATTTACACTTGCCGGGCTCATGATAGCCATGCCACGTGGGTGAAATAAGATGGGAGAGGCACAGGCCGGCTGAGAATAAACTTAACCGTATACTGGTCCGGTGTTTGGATGTCAACTATTGGAATCATTTTGCGTTTTATCACGTCAGCTCTTTCACCGTATGAGTATTTAACCGCAACAGCGTTAAAGGAGGACCCGTCATGAAACTTAACTCCCTGGCGAAGCTTAAATGTCCAGACTTTCCCCCCTTGAGGAGTCCCATGAGACGGCCAGGCAAAAATTGTTTCGACCACAACTGTTCCACCCAACAGGTGTCCAAAACTCATTCCAAAAGCTGTTATTACCGGCAGCACTGCATTCCTGAGGGCATGTACGAATATAACCCTGCGCTCCCGCAGGCCTTTGGCCCGGGCTACCCGAACGTAGTCACGGCCCAGGGTGTCAAGAAGACTCGCCCTGAACAGTCTGGCATAGATTGCAGCCAGACCGAAGCCAAGGGTAACTGCAGGCAGTACTATATGAGCGGTTGTGCCAGACCCGGAAACAGGCAGGACCCCAAGCCTTACCCCAAAAAAATATATCAGCAAAAGCCCCAGCCAAAAGCCGGGCATGGAAGACCCGGCAAGCGCCGCTATCCGGCTTAAGTGATCCATGACAGTTCTTTTAAAATATGCCGACAGCAAGCCTGCCGGCAAAGCCAGTAAAACCATGAAAACACTGGAGACAACAGCCAGTTGAATGGTGGCCGGGAGGCACTGCGCCAGTTCCGAAGCTACATTGTTACCGCTGCGGTAGGATATTCCAAGATCCCCGTGAAGAGCTTTCCACACCCACATTCCGTACCTTACATAAGCAGGATGGTTGAGACCAAGTTCTTCACGCATGCTTTGCACCGCTTCGGGAGTGGGCTCCATCCCTGTAGCCCTGACCAGTAACTCAGCCGGGTCACCAGGAGCAAGATTCAGAATAAAAAAGGGGACCAGCGTAACACCTAAAACCACGGGTATAAGCTGCAGAAGTCTTTTGGCAATATATTTAAGCATTGTCTGAACACCCCGCCGGCAGCCGGTCCGGTGTCATGCCTCCATGACGGTTCTTAGGGAGGAAAAAATCCCCGTAGACATTATGACAGGCTACCATGTGCCCTCGGTCGTTCAACTTTTTACCGTTGGCCAGATTAAAGTTTTTCAACGGTTCGGCCACCGTCTCTCCAACCGTCATCCGGGGGTTAAGGGCTGATCCGCAGTCCTGAAATACTATCTGCAGCACTCTCCTGACCAGCCTAGGTCTTTTCCCTTATAGACCGCCCTGCCATCCTCAACCCTCCCGGGTTTTTCCAATAGTCCTATCAGAGCGAGTGCCGTCACGCTCTTCCCACTGCCGCTCTCCCCAATGACACCCAGCGTTTCTCCGGCTTTTATCTCAAAGCTTACGCCTTTAACCGCCCGGACTTCGCCTCTTTTAACAGGAAATGTCACTCTGAGGTTTTGCACGGTTAATAGATAACTCATATATTGGGGCCCTCCAATAAACAATAAAAAATGCCACGAAAGATCAGGCGATTCTTCGCCGGAACCTTCGTGGCTCAAATTCCAGTATATTCATTTTCGGTAACTGTATTAATACTGAAGCTTCATGCTTCTCAATTATTAAACGTATTATATATCCAAATTATGTTGTTGACAATATTTCATAAGCTATACTTTAAATCAAAAACAAATTAACAGATTGCGAAAAAAAAAAAACCGGCAACGCATTGATAAGTGCATGTCAATAAATACAAAGATTTATATTCAACAGACCATTTGTATTATCATTGAAGATATAATAAAATTTCTTTTTTCGCCATTAAAAACCCAGCGGGCACTATTGTTTATTGTTGAGCGGGCACTATTGTTTATTGTTGAATTGTACAACAATATCAACAAACTTAATTTCAAAACATCGCAATAAAATACACCGGCTCCCCTGCATTATCCAGGTAAAAATCCCACCCTGGGACAAATTATATTATATAACTTGACTCCGGTTGGTTTATATGCTATAAGTTTATTTAGGTTAACTGACAAATGTTGTCGGGGTTTTAATTTAGGCCAAGAAGGTCTTGCCCGCGCTTTGAGTTAGCAGTTGTCTTACATAAATTACGTCATGTATTGCTTAAATAATTAAATACTGTGGAAAAAAAGATCACGGAGGTCTTTCTCCAGATGGAGGGAAGAACTTTGTGATCTTTTTTATTATTATATTTATATAAGGAGGAAATATCGTGAAAAGAATGATTTTAGCCGTTACCGTCATGCTGCTGTTCGTCTCCGCATTGGTCACCGGCTGCGGCTCCGGCGCACAAACCGAAAACAAGGAAAATGAAAAGCAGGGTAGTCAGGTTGGTACTATGCAGTTTAAAGCAAATGGTGAGGATTTCATCCGCCAGGGGTTTGTTTCCAAGGACGGCTGGTCATTGTCCTTCGACCATGTTTATATCAACTTTACGGAGATCACCGGCTACCAGTCCGACCCCCCCTATGATACAGAAAAGGGCGGCGAAATAACTGCAAAAACTAAAATAGCATTACAGGGAGCGCATACAGTGGATTTGGCGGAAGGAGACAATAACGCCCCGCCTATTCTTGTGGGCGAGTATAAGGACGCACCGGCCGGACACTACAACGCCATATCCTGGAAAATGACCAAGGCAGCGGAGGATCCCGCCAAGGGATACAGTCTCGTAGTAATGGGCAAGGCCGTGAAAGAGGGCAAAACCGTCAATTTCACCATTAAAGATGAAAAGGAATACAAATACACCGCCGGGGAATACGTGGGCGACGAACGAAAAGGCTTCATTCAGGGAGGGGACACAGCGGATCTGGAAATGACATTCCACTTTGATCACATTTTTGGTGACGCCGGCACCCCCGCCGACGATGAACTCAACACAGGCGCCGTAGGATTTGAACCATTTGCCGCACTGGCCAAAGACGGTTCACTGGACATTGATATGGCAGGGTTGAAGGAGAAGCTATCTCCGGCGGATTTTGAAGAGCGTCAGAAAATGCTGCCGACCCTTGGCCATGTGGGAGAAGGCCATAGCCACTGCGAAGTTCTGTGACACGTCTCAACCTCATTCCTAGGGAACACGCCTTCTTGCATTGTCGATATAACAAATAAACCACGAGGTTTTCCAAGCATAACTTTCATTACTTAAAAAACCTTCGTGGTTTATATTTTTATTCATTATGTAGTTGATACTATTTATTTCTCTTCCAAAATAATCCTGTGGTCGACTAAAGCCAATTCAACTATTTTAGCTTTTAAAATTTTTTTCCTGCCAAATATATCCTCCAGCACAAGGTCATCTTCCTGATTATATACCCTGTCCACCATTTCCAGTAAAACCTCGTCTTCCACTCCGGGTTTTCTCAGGTATGCAATGGCCTCGCACATTGTATCAACCCCCTTTGATTTAATTCAGTTTCACACCACCTGCGGCGATATTGCCATCAAAACCTGGCAGGGCTAAAACTGTATTTACCAGGTGCCGGGTATACTGATGCCGGGGACTTGCAAAAACCTGTGCAGGTCTTCCATGGTCGACAATTTTACCCCGGTACATGACGGCGATGCTATCCGTCACGGCCCGTACCACCTCAAGATCGTGAGAAATTAAAATGAAGCTTATACCGTATTCCTGCTGCAGTTTTTTCATAAGCCTCAGAATCTGCGCCTGAACGGAAACGTCAAGCATGGATGTTGGCTCGTCGGCCACCACCAGTTTTGGTTTTAATGCCAGCACACGGGCTATGGCCACCCTCTGGGCCTGCCCTCCGCTTAATTCATGCGGGTAGCGCACCAGATGCTCTGTGGTCAACCCAACCGAATCAATGAGCCGGAATACTGTTTTCCTTTCCTCGTCCCTGCAATCCACAAGGCCGTGGAGCCTCAGGGGTTCGGCCAGGGATTGATAAACCGACATCCGTGGATGCAGTGACTCCTGGGGATGCTGAAATATTATCTGCATTTCCTGCCTTATCTGCCTGAGCCGCCTTTTTCCCAACGCTGTTAATTCGTGGCCGTTAAAAACAACCCGGCCGCTGGTAGGTCTCAACAGCATCAGCAACAACCTGCCAAGGGTTGATTTGCCGCTGCCGCTTTCACCCACCAGACCAAGCATTTCTCCCCGGTCAAAGGAAAGATTCACTCCATCAACTGCCCGGAAAAAATTTTTTCTTAACATTCCGCCGGGGAAATCCCTGGTGAGGTTTTCAACCTGCAGCATAATACAAACACCTCACAAAACGTTCTTCCCCCGCTTCCACCAATACCGGGTGCTGAGCGGCACAATCCTCCCGGGCCTGTCCACATCGCGGGTGAAACCGGCAACCGGAGGGCAATTCCGAAAATGACGGGCTAACACCTTCCAGGGGAATTAACCCCCTGGAAGGTAATGAATCCAGCAGCCCTTCGGTATAAGGGTGCAGGGGTTTAGTTAAAACATCTTCTGTAGGCCCTATTTCAACCAATTCGCCTGCATACATGACAGCTATGCGGCGAGCCAGCCGTGCCGCCACGGCAAAGTCATGGGTAATCAATAGCATGGCGGTGCCTGATGATGAAGCCAGACCCTCCAGAAGCCTGACCACTTCAGTTCTAATTACAGCGTCCAGTCCCTTGGTAGGCTCGTCAACTATTATTAATCTGGGACTGCAGGCCACACCCATGGCCACCAGCACCCTTTGCTTCATGCCGCCGCTTAGCCGGTGCGGATAATTTACATAAGAGTTTGCCGGATCCGGAAGCATCAGGCGCTCAAAAAGTTTTAAAACAAAATCCCGTGCCGCCGGTCTGGACTGTTTCCGATGAAGCATAACAGGCTCCATTACCTGTGTGCCAACCTGTATAAGGGGATTCAGCGATGTGGCAGGGCTTTGGGGTATTAATCCTATTTCCCCGCCTCTTATTTTCTTTAATTCAGCACCGGTAATGCCCGCTATTTCCTTGCCACGGTATACTATACTACCCTCAATTCGCGCGTTGGCAGGTAAAAGTCCCAGAATCGAGAGCCCCAGTACTGATTTGCCGCAGCCCGTTTCCCCTACCAGGCCTAGTATTTCATTGGTGTATATATTTATTGATACGCCGTCCACCGCCTTAATCAGGCAGCCATTCAACTCAAAGAAAGTATTGAGCCCTTTTATTTTCAGCAATTCACTCTGTTTTCCAGCCTGTTTGTTGCACACTGCCTCCGCAATCGACATAAAAAGCACCTCACAAAACCACTACTCAATCCGGTTTTCCCGAAGACGGGGGTCCATGGCGTCCCTAAGTCCATCCCCAAGAAGATTGAATACAAAAACGGTGAACATAATGGCCATCCCTGGGAAAATGGTAAGATAAGGAGCGGTGCGAATAAATTCACGCCCGTCGTTTACCATAGCGCCCCATTCTGGTTCCGGTGGCTGCATACCGAGGCCCAGAAAGCTCAAACCCGCTGCCGATAGTATGACATGGGCGATGTCCAGGGTGGCCATTACCAGCAGTGGAGAGAGAATATTAGGTAGAATATATTTGATAATTATTCTGCCTTCCCCGTTACCCATGGCTCTGGCGGATTCCACGTACCCCTTGCTCTTGACGGACAGCACCTCACTCCTGCTCAGCCTGGCGTATGTGGTCCAGTGTACCAGGGTCAGAGCTACGATAACATTGATTGTGCCCGGTCCAAATACGGCTATTATGGCAAGAGCCAATA
>CBEULQ010000177.1:0-5807 GCA_965543975.1 uncultured Desulfocucumis sp.
GTGATATCTAGAGATATAGAATGTTTTTCAATTAAATTCAGGAGGTAATTATTTTATTGACGGAGCAAACCGAAGCTAGGGTAGTGCTGGAGGATTTGGAGGCGGCAGCCGAAATATTCGGCCGCCATGACGAGCATCTGTCGCTTATTGAAAAGGTTTTAGGTATCCGGGTAGTGGTCCGGGGAGAAGAGTTGGTGATACTTGGAGAGCCCGAAAAGGCTGATATGGCTAAAGAGGTTTTTAGTCAGTTGCAGGACTACTACCGGGCAGGAAACAGGCTGACCCACCACGAAATTAATTATGTTTTGAAGGCTGTGACCACAGGGGTAAGCGGGGCATTGAGCAGTCTTGCCAGAGATGTTATTTTTTCAACTTCCAGGGGAAAGCAAATCAAGCCGAAAACCCTCGGCCAGCAAAAATATATTGAATCCATAAAGAAAAATGACATAGTTTTCGCCATCGGCCCTGCTGGTACCGGGAAGACTTATCTGGCAGTAGTTATGGCCATAAGGGCCCTGCGCAACAAAGATGTGCAGAGGCTCGTTTTAACAAGGCCTGCCGTAGAGGCCGGGGAAAAGCTCGGCTTTCTCCCGGGTGATCTGCAGGAAAAGGTGGATCCTTATCTGCGGCCGCTTTATGATGGTCTTTACGACACCCTTGGAGCAGAAAACACACAAAAATATCTAGAAAAAAATACCATCGAAATTGCCCCTCTGGCTTATATGAGGGGCCGCACTCTTGACGACGCCTTTATAATCCTTGATGAAGCCCAGAATACCACGGTGGAGCAGATGAAAATGTTTCTTACCCGTCTGGGCTTTGGTTCCAAGGCTGTAATTACCGGAGACATAACACAAATCGATTTACCCCGGGGGCAGACTTCGGGGCTGGTACATGCCCAGAGAATATTGGAGAACATAAAGGGGATAGATATTCAGTACCTTACCACCGGGGATATTGTTCGCCACCCTCTGGTACAGGACATCATAAAGGCTTATGACGAGGGGAACAAGGGGAACTTTTAGGGGGTGGCAATATGCTTCCATTCGCCAGCCTTGGGAAGAAAGTGGTAAGCGGCATTTCCCTTCTGACGAAACAGCGTAAAGTTCGCAGGGGTTTGGCCGCAACACTGTTTTTTTTGTTTATAACCCTGCTGATTTCCGTTGAATTTGTGCCTCAAAAGGTAGATTTACAGTTAGGCGACGTTTCCAGGGAAGATGTTTACGCTCCCAGGGAAGTGGAGTTTGAGGATAAGGATAAAACCGAGGAAAGAAGACAATTGGCCGCCGCCAATGTGGAGCCTCAGTATGAGTATAACGAGCAGGTCAGCGGGGCGGTACGTCAGGATATTACCTCGGTGTTGGAATCCATAAAGGGTATACAGGAACAGGGCGACCTAAGCGATAAGGAAAAGGAGGATCGCCTTCGTTCCTTATTGCATTTTAACATGTCGCAGCAGGACCTGGCAGTTTTGGCGCGCCCCGGGGCGGATTCCCTGAATACTCTTGAGGGGGAACTGAACAAACTTATAGCCGCTGCCATGGAAAAGGGTATAACCCAGGAAAACCTGGAAGATACCAAAAAGAACATTGTAAACAGCGTTAAAAACCTGCGCTTGGATAAGGCATATATTAACCTCGGCCAGGGGATGGCCGACTATTACCTGCGGCCCAACAAAATATATAATGAAATAAGGACCAGAGCTTTGGAACAGGCGGCCAGGGAGTCCGTACCGCCTGAGCTGGTTAGAATACGCCGGGACGAAAAAATAATCGGTATCGGCGACGTTGTCACCGAAGTGCATATGAAAAAGCTGGAGGCCCTGGGACTCACCAGAAGCCTGGCATCTTGGCGGGGTGTGGTGGGCAGCGCCCTATTGGTGGCCATACTCATGCTGGTTGTTCTTTTTTACCTTTACCAGCAGAACAGGGATATATATAAACACGCGGGGCATCTATACCTGCTGGGGATAATAGTGCTGGTGGTGCTGGCGGTGGCCAAGGGCATTTTGGCCATCGACTTCGGCAAATGGCCCCAGTTGGATGCCCAGCTTGGCTACATGGTTCCCCTGGCGGCTGCGGGGATGCTCATCGCCATATTGCTTGACTCTCGGCTGGCTGTACTGGTGATGGCCATAATGAGCTTCCTGCTGGTGATGATATCCGGCGGGCAGATTGAATTCGGGATGGTGGGTCTGATCAGCGGTTTTGCAGGGGTTTACAGCGTAAGCAAGTTGAGCCAGAGAGGGGACCTGGTCAGGGCCGGATTGTACACCGGAGCTGCCAGTGTAGCGGCCATACTTACCATGGGTATTATAGGCAATTATTCTGCCGGGCTGGTTCTGAGCTCCGGTTTAATACTGGGGACCATCAACGGATTGCTTTCTTCGGTGTTGACCATCGGAGCCCTGCCATATCTGGAAAGCACCTTCGGCATAACCTCTTCGGTGAGGTTGCTGGAGCTGTCCCACCCCAGCAATCCTCTATTGAAAAAACTGCTTACAGAGGCTCCGGGCACTTACCATCACAGCATTCTGGTGGCTAACCTGGCCGAAGCGGCAACCGAGGAAGTGGGCGGCGAAAGCCTGTTGGTAAGAGTGGGCGCCTATTATCACGATATAGGTAAGATCAAAAGGCCTTATTTTTTTATAGAGAACCAGATGACTTCGGACAATCCCCATGATAAAATCGCCCCCAGCCTAAGCACCCTTATTTTGACCTCCCACGTAAAAGACGGGCTGGAATTGGGCCGGGAATACAAATTGCCCAAGGATATACTGGACATCATTGAGCAGCACCACGGCAGCGGCATGTGCAGCTATTTTTATCATAAAGCCCTTGAAAACAACGGCGCCGAAAACGTAAACGAGGACGAATTCAAATACGAGGGGCCGAAACCTCAGACCCGGGAAGCCGCCATAGTGATGTTGGCCGATTCTGTAGAAGCGGCGGTGAGATCCCTGCAAAACCGGACCCATGGACGGATTGAGGGGCTGGTACGGAAAATAATAAAGGACAAATTGCTGGACGGCCAGTTGGACGAGTGCGATCTTACCTTCAAGGATCTGGATGCCATTGCAAATTCCTTTTTAAAGGTTTTAAGCGGTATCTTCCATTCCCGGGTGGAATACCCGGATATGTCCAAGGAAATGGAAAGGAGAAAGAATCGTAATGCCGGTTCTCGTAAGCAACTTGCAGGAAAAAATCCAGGCCAGTAAAGAAATTGCGGCGACGGTGGAAAAAGTGGTCCTGGCAGTGCTGGGGGGGGAATCGGTTGACCCTGGCGCGGAGGTCAGCGTGGTTTTTGTGGACAATGACTATATCCGCCAACTAAACCGGGAATACCGGGGTATTGACAGCTCCACCGATGTTCTTTCTTTCGCTATGGAGGAGGGGGAGAAGATGCCGGATTCCGGGGAAGAAAGGATACTGGGGGACGTGGTTCTGTCCCTGGAAAGGGCGGAGGAACAGGCAAAAGAATATGGACACAGTTTTATGCGGGAAGTGGCCTACCTCACCGCCCATGGGGTGCTGCACCTTTTGGGTTACGACCACGGCGCGGAGGAAGAGAGGAACATAATGAGACAAAAGGAGGAATCCGCCCTGGCAGCCCTTAACCTGGGGCGTTAGAGCGGTTTTTTTATGTGCGGAGGGGGATTGTGGAGAAGTTTCGGGTATGCCTTCAAGGGCATATACCGTACCTGGAAAACCCAGCGGAACATGAAGATCCATTTTGCGGCTGCCGTTGTGATATTCACATTGGCCTTCTTATTGGGAATGGCGGCCAGGGACCTGGCCCTGTTGATATTTGCCATGACTTTGGTCATGACCGCTGAAATGCTAAATACAGCCATTGAGGCAACAATTGACGTAACCGTTAAGGAGCACCACCCACTGGCCGGCGCCGCCAAGGACATCGCCGCCGGGGCGGTGCTGCTGTCCGCCATTGCATCGGCGGTTATAGGTACACTGGTTTTTTACCCGTATTTTCTAGGTATGATAAACGGTTGGGGAGGCCGTTGAAAAACTTCGCCTGGCATTGTCAGGCTCGCCGGCCAGTATTAATTGGGGACATTCCTCTGACCCAAAAGCAATGCTCCAGAGAGAGGTGTGTCCCCTGACCTCTGTTACAACACCAGTACGCTCCGCGCTGTCCGTCTTCGCCTTTCGTGCCATGCTTGTTTTTGAACGGCCTCAAGAAAGCTTTTAAGCCAAAGGAGGCGGTGATTATTACGATACAAGAGCTGATTAAAACTGCCATGGCGGCCAGGGAGAAGGCCTACGCCCCCTATTCCAAATTCCGGGTGGGAGCTGCCCTTTTGACCGAAGAGGGGAAGGTTTATCACGGTTGCAATGTGGAAAACGCATCCTACGGCTTAACCTGCTGTGCGGAAAGAACAGCGGTTTTTAAGGCAGTCAGTGAAGGTGATACAAAATTCAAGGCCATAGCATTGATTTCAGACGCAGAAGATTTTTGCACCCCATGTGGAGCCTGTCGGCAGGTGTTGGCCGAATTCGGGGGAAACATTAATGTGATCATGTGCAACAACAGGGGTGAGTACAGGGAGCAAAAAGTGTCCCAACTCCTGCCCGGATACTTCACATTAACTCCGGATGTGGGGAATACTACAGTAAAAGGTTAAATAAAAGTGAGACTTGGGTTCGGAAGGGGTTTTTCCCCTATCGAACATACGTTGGGGACATTCCTCTGACCATAAAGAAATGCACCTGGGAGAGGTGTGTCCCCTGACCTTAAAAGCGAAATAAAAGGGGATCGCTTAATGACCGTTAAGGATTCATTTAAATCGGGCTTTGCGGCCATCGTGGGCCGCCCCAATGTAGGCAAATCCACCCTGCTTAACCGCCTGGTGGGGCAGAAAATAGCCATTGTATCCGATAAGCCACAGACTACCAGGCATAAAATACACTCGGTGATTACCAGGGAAGAAGCCCAACTGGTGTTGTTGGATACCCCGGGGATTCACAAACCGAAGCACCGCCTGGGGGAATACATGGTGGAAGTAGCCCTGGGAACCCTTAAAGAGGTTGATGTAATACTTTTCGTGGTGGAGGCGGAAACACCGGGACCCGGCGACACATTCATACTGGAGCAGATGAAGAAAGTAACCACCCCGGTTTTGTTGGTGATTAACAAAATTGACCGGGTTGCCAAACATGACTTGCTTCCATTAATTGAAAGTTACCGGCAGCTTTATGATTTCAAAGAGATAGTGCCGGTTTCCGCCTTGAATGGCGAAAATGTGGAGAGGCTGACAGACCTGATGGTGAACTACCTGCCTGTCGGCCCCAAATATTACCCCGACGACATGGTTACCGACAGGCCCGAGAGGTTTATTATGGCTGAACTGATAAGGGAAAAGGTGTTGCACCTCACTTCCCAGGAAGTGCCCCATTCGGTGGCCGTGGTAGTCGAAGAGGTGGAGGAAAGGTCCAACGGTATGGTGGCTGTGAGGGCGGTAATATATACCGAACGGGATTCCCAGAAGGGGATATTGATAGGCAAAGGCGGGGCAATGCTTAAAAGGGTAGGTCAGCAGGCCCGGGAGGAGATGGAAGCCCTTTTTGGTTCCAAATTTTTTCTGGATCTATGGGTTAAGGTAAAATCGGACTGGCGAAATAAAGACTCATATATTAGAAATTTCGGTTATACTCCGGAGAAATAAATTAACAATAGACAAATTAACAATAGACCCGGTCTGAAAAGGTCCGGGTTTTGAATTAAGGTGAGGGGATACGACTCTCCATCGTATGCCGTTGAATGATTGACTTGGGGCTGTGAAAAATTAT
>CBEULQ010000178.1:0-5803 GCA_965543975.1 uncultured Desulfocucumis sp.
TTAGGCATAATTTTAAGCATATACAGAAGAAGAAATATCTCAAAGACTTTAATCAATAGTTAAATCTCCCCAACATGCAAAAACCCGGGTAACCCGGGTTTTTGCATGTTCCATTAAATTAAACTCAACAGCCTTTCCACTCTCTGCTGGATCTGGCTGTATACTTCCTCCTCGTCTATGGTGAGAACCTTTCTTCCTTCCATAACTATATTTCCGTCTATAATAACGGTGTCCACATCGGCGGACTGAGCGGAGTATACCATGTGCGCCATCCAGTCATGCCTGGGGTACAGGTGCGGCTGGCGGGTGTCCACCAGTATTATATCCGCCTTGTAGCCCGGCTTTATAAGTCCCACTTCATCACCCAGTCCCAGCACCCGGGCACCGTTAACGGTGGCCATGGAAAGGGCCTGGAACGAGGGCAGTGCCAGGGGGTCCATGGTGGCCACTTTTTGCAGCAGGGCCGCGCTGCGCATTTCCTCCATCATGTCCAGGTTGTTGTTGCTGGAGGCCCCATCGGTCCCCAGTCCCACCATGGCCCCTGCTTCAAGCAGGTCCGTGACCGGGGCTATGCCGCTGGCCAGCTTCATATTGCTCTCCGGATTGTGAGCAATGCCCACCTTTTTAGCCGCCAGTATTTCTATATCCTTTTCGTCCAGGTGCACGCAGTGGGCCGCCAGCACAGGAAATTCAAAAAGGCCTATGCTGTCCATCAACTGTATCGGGGTGGTCCCGTATTTATCATTTATAATGTTGATTTCGTCCCGGGTTTCGGCCAGATGGATGTGAATTCCCACTTTCAGTTCCGAGGCCAGTTCCATTACCCCTTTAAGGTAATCCGGCGGACAGGTGTATGGAGCGTGGGGGCCGAGACGAACGGTTATCCTGCCGTTTGCCTGCCCGTTCCAGCGTTTGACGAAATCCCTGCTGTAGGCGATGGTTTTATCAGACTCGGGGGAGGTGCCGATCATTCCCCTGGACAGGTCGGCTCTCATACCCGACTTTTCCACCGCCCGGGCCACGGTGTTCATATGGAAGTACATATCCGCGAAGGTTGTGGTTCCGGAACGTATCATCTCCAGGCAGCAGAGCATTGTGCCCCAGTATATGTCTTCCCTTTCCAGTTTGGCCTCGAAGGGCCATATCTTCTCCTCCAGCCATTTCATCAGCGGAAGGTCGTCGGCATAGCTGCGCAACAACGTCATGGCCGCGTGGGTGTGGCAGTTCACAAACCCGGGCATGGCCAGCATATGGCCTGCGTCCACAACCCTGTCAGGATTAAAATCCGCCGGTGCCGTTCCCCTGGAGCCCACGTAAATTATTCTCTGCCCGTCAATGGCAATTTCGCCGTCTTTAATCACGCTGTCATGGGATTCCATGGTAATTACCGTAGCCCCGGAAATTAATATCTTACCCATATAAACCCCTCCGCCCGGTTATTTTATCTCGCTAACAGCCTGTAAGACCCCGTCCTCGAAGGTCGTGGATAAACAGGCTGTAAAGCTCGAAGTAAGTTCGCTCTAAGGGTTCGGTAGAGGAATAAACCCTTCCGAACCCAAGGCTCACTTATATATAATCCGCAGTTTAACTTTGCCTGCAGCAAACTTTCTGGCCATAATCCTCCAGGAAGGCCCTTCTTAATTCAATTACCTCGGAATCCGGCAGAACGTACGGGTTACCCGCCATCTTTGAGAGTATATAAACTTGAGCGGCTTTCTCCACTATCTGGCACACCATCAGCGCCTCGTCCAGGTTTGAACCAACCCCCACCACACCGTGGTTAGCCAGTAAAACCGCATTTGATTGATTAATACCCACGGCCGCGTTAACAGCCAGCTCCATGGTGCCCGCCCTGGCGTAGTCCGCCACCGGCACGGCGCCTCCCACAATTTGCGCCACGTCCTCAAGTATGGGGGGTACAGATTCCCTGGCCACCGCCAGCGCGCTGGCGTAAATGCTGTGGGTATGTACTATGGCGACCACATCAGGCCTCTTTTTATAAATCTCCAGATGCATCATATATTCGGAGGAAGGGCGGCGTTCGCCTTCCACCACCCTTCCCTCCATATCCATAACCACAATGTCGACCATCTGCAAACAGCCGTAGGGCATGCCGCTGGGCGTGATAGCCACCAGGTTATCCTTCTTCACCCGCTGGGAGATGTTTCCCCAGGTTCCTATTACCAGACCGGCGCCGGCCATCTTGACGCCGGTTTTCATAACCAGATCCTTGGCCTTTTCCACAGCCACCGTAATCATTTTCAGTCCTCCGAAATACTCAGCCTTTAGTTTTATTACCCTCCTGGTTCAGGCAGCCTTATTCATGTTGCCAGTCGTTTATATAAGCGTATTGTTCTTCGTTTAAAGAGTCTATCTGAATTCCCAGGGATTTAAGCTTGAGTTCGGCCACCCGGTGGTCAATCTCTTTGGGAACGTCATAAACATGCTTCTCCATATTCCTGGCGTTGTCGAGTATATAGCGGGCAGACAGCGCCTGTAAGGCAAAGGACATATCCATGATTTCCGCCGGATGACCGTCGCCTGCGGCAAGGTTCACCAGCCTGCCCTCTCCCAGCAGATACAATTTCCGCCCATCCGGAAGAACGAACTCATCTATGTCTTTACGTACCACCCTCCTGCTCACCGAGGCGGCATTCAGTTCCGGTTTGTTTATTTCCACGTCGAAGTGGCCGGCGTTGGCCATTATGGCCCCGTTTTTCATGCGGCGGAAGTGGTGCATTCTTAATATATCCTTACAGCCGGTTACCGTGATAAAAATATCACCCACATAGGCCGCCTCGTCGCTGTGCATGACCTGGTAGCCGTCCATATACGCCTCGATTGCCCGCACCGGGTCAACCTCGCAGATAATTACCCTGGCGCCCAGCCCCTTAGCTTTCATGGCCACGCCCCGTCCGCACCAGCCGTAGCCCATAACCACCACGTTCTTTCCGGACACAATCAGGTTGGTGGTGCGCATTATGCCGGACCATACCGATTCGCCGGTGCCGTAGCGGTTGTCGAAAAGATATTTGCACAGGGCATCATTAACCGCCAACATGGGGAACAGCAGCTTCCCCGCCTTATCCAGGGAGCGCAGCCGCATCACCCCGGTGGTGGTCTCCTCGCAGCCTCCCATCACCTCTGAGGCCTGCTCCTTTAATTCCGTATGCAGCAGGTGGACCAGATCACCCCCGTCGTCTATAACAATTCTGGGACGGGTTTTTAAAGTGTGCAGCAGGTGGTCCTTGTATTCATCGTCAGTGGCGTTGTACCAGGCATAAACGTTAATGCCTTCGGCGGCCAGGGCGGCGGCTATGTCGTCCTGGGTGGAAAGCGGGTTGGAACCTGTAATGGCCACTTCGGCGCCCCCTGCCTTCATCACCTCAGCCAGGTAGGCCGTTTTTGCCTCCAGGTGAATGCTCATGGCCACCCTCAGCCCGGAAAAAGGCTTCTCTTTTTCAAACTCGCTCCTGATGACGTTCAGAACCGGCATGTGTTCCCTTACCCAGTCTATTTTCAGCCGGCCGGAGGAGGCCAGATTAATATCCCTTATAATATGTTTTTCCAATTTAAAATCTCCCTTCCATTTATGTTTAACGTCACAGGCGTGTCAAGGGTGTCAAGGGGACGTTTCGTTTGCCACATATGTCAATAGCGGGGGGGTGTGTCAAGGGGACGTTTCGTTTGCCACATGTGTCAATAGCGGGTGTGGCAAGTCGACGTTTCTTTTGCTACTTGGGGGTAGCAAGGGGACGTTCTTGTGCCATGCTATTTGTGTTATTGTAGGTGTCAAGAACCATCCCCTTGACAACCTTTGACAACATCAAACAAGTGCCTTCAGGCTCCTTTCATATGGCGGTCTGGCCAGGCCGCGGTCTGTTATGATGGCTGCAATGAGCCTGGCGGGGGTGACGTCAAAGGCGGGATTCCAGACATTGACCCCTTCGGGAGCCACCGGAACCCCGGCAAAATGGGTTACTTCCTCCGGATTGCGCTCCTCAATGGGTATGTCGGCTCCGGAAGGAAGGCTTAAATCCACCGTAGACATCGGAGCGGCAACGTAAAAGGGGATGTTGTGCTCCTTAGCCAGCACCGCCACCCCGTATGTGCCTATTTTGTTGGCTGCGTCACCGTTGGCGGCAATCCTGTCCGCCCCCACCACCACCAGGTCCACCATACCCTTGGCCATCAGGTAGCCTGCCATATTGTCAGTAATCAGAGTAACGGGTATGCCTTCCTGCACCATTTCCCAGGCGGTCAGCCTTGCCCCCTGTAACAGCGGCCTGGTTTCATCGGCGTAAACGCTGACGTTCTTACCCGCCTCAAAGGCGGCACGGATTACCCCCAGGGCAGTGCCGTAGCCGGCTGTGGCCAGCGCCCCGGCATTGCAGTGGGTCAGTATTCTCGCTCCCTGAGGGATTAGTTCCAGTGCATGTTTGCCCATGGACAGGTTTCCCTCAACATCTTCGTTATATATATCATGGGCTTCCTTGAGCATAATTTTAAGCAGGTCTTCCGGGCCGGCGGGCAGGGATTTTTTTATTATATTCAGCATCCTGTTTAATGCCCAGGTCAGATTAACCGCGGTTGGCCTGGTAGCGGCCAGGTCCCGGGCCACTTTCTCCACTCCGGCAACAAACTCCTCCGTATTCTTCGCCCCGGTTTCCATTGCCCCCAGAACAAGCCCGTATGCGGCAGCGGCCCCGATGGCCGGCGCTCCCCGCACCGAAAGCCTTTTTATGGCCTCAGCCACAATGCAGTATTCTTTGCAACGTATATATTCAGCTGTTCCCGGCAGCTTGGTCTGATCCAACAGCAACAGTTCACCGTCCTGCCAGAGCATAGTATCCATAGTATGCAACCCCCAACTCATGTCTTACTTTGTCACCGCAACAGGCTCCTCAAGAGCCTGTTGGCAGTAGCAGGTTCTTTCCTCGTCCAGTTGTGAAACTGTCTGCATAATCAGCTTTCTCAGATTATGGGCGTTTTCATTCATTATATCCACCACTTCCTGATGTGACAGCTTGGTGGTGGAAATCCCCGCGGCAAAATTGGTAACCATTGCTATGGTGGCATAGCACATTTCCGCCTCCCTGGCGAGCACCACCTCGGGAACGCTGGTCATTCCCACCAGGTCGCCTCCCAGTTGGCTGAACATTTTAATCTCCGCCGGCGTTTCAAATCTGGGCCCCTCGGAGCAAACATAAGTGCCGCCGGTATGATGCTCCAGTCCGAGTTCACCGGCTGCCGCCGCCAATGCCTGCCGCAGTTCCGGGCAGTATGGATCTGTCATGTCCAAATGAACAACTCCCTCCTCAACAAAGGTAGAGTGTCGGGATTTGGTAAAATCTAAAAACTGATCCACAAAAACAAACTGTTTCGGCTTCATATCTAAATTCAGGGAGCCCACCGCGGCGGTGGCAAATATACTTTTAACCCCCAGTTTTTTCAGTGCGGCTATATTACCCCTGTAATTAACAAGGTGCGGCGGCACCGAGTGGTCCTCGCCGTGCCTGGCCATAAATGCAATTTCTTTCCCTTGAAAGGTTCCTATCTTAATCTTGGCCTTACCAAACCTGGTTTCGACTTTTTGCTCCCTGATATCTGTCAGCATACTGGGGTCGTATACCCCGGTACCGCCTATAATGGCAATCCGTACTGTCATGACGACTCCTCCTGAATTTTTCTTATATATATAATGGTATGTAACCCTACCATGTATTCGCTATTTTTCCATCCTTTCCTTTTAAAAATAGTAAATATATCAAACTGGACGGCAATAACAAAGCCCCAGCGAATT
>CBEULQ010000179.1:0-5792 GCA_965543975.1 uncultured Desulfocucumis sp.
AAGGGCCAGGTGCCGAACAGTAAGGATCTGACGGCCTCCCTGGTGCTGCTGACGTCGGTGGTAGCATTTTACGCCTTCAAGCCTTATGCCGGTAACGGTATTGAGCACCAACTTAACTGGTACCTTGCAAACTGCTTTAACTTTAAAATGTCCACTTCGGGACTGCCCTGGGTACTTTATGATTATTTTCTAGATACTGTAATCTTTTTAGCCCCCCTATTCATATTGCTGCTGGTGGTGGCTTTCTTTGCCAATGTGGGGCAGTTCGGTTTTCTGTTTGCGCCCGAGGTGATAAAGCCCAAAATAGACAAGCTTAATCCCATTAACGGTTTAAAACGGATATTCAGCCTGCGCAGCGTGGTGGAACTTGTAAAAAGCATATTGAAAGTAGTTATCGTAGGATCAGTGAGCTTTCTGATCGTTAAAAAGTATTTGCCCCTGATGATGGTGGCCTTTTACAAATCCCCGGGGGAGGGGTTCGGCGAGGTGGTTACAGCCGTTATGGCTGTGGGAGCCGCAGGCGCCGGCGCTTTTCTCACCCTTTCCGTTGGAGATATGCTGTACCAGCGCTGGGAATACATCAGGGGGCTGCGCATGAGCAAACAGGAAGTAAAAGACGAATATAAACAGACGGAAGGAGACCCGCAAATCAAAGGCTGGTTGAAGCGCCGTCAGAGGGAAATAGCCATGAACCGTATCCGCCAGGAAGTTCCCAGAGCCACCATGGTGGTTACCAACCCCATTCACTATGCAGTGGCCCTGCGTTACGAGGACGGCGTCACCGAAGCGCCTGTGGTGGTGGCCAAGGGAGCCGGGGATCTGGCCCAGAGTGTAAAGAAAATAGCCAGGGAGAACAATATTCCGGTGGTGGAAAATCCGCCCCTGGCCCAGGCACTGTACAAACAGGTTGATGTGGGCAGGGAGATACCGGCGGAGCTTTACAAGGCGGTGGCGGAGATTCTGGCCGTTATATACAGGGAGAATAACAGAAGAACAGGGACTCATTTTTAATCATAACCGGAGGTAGCATAATGCCCCAGCTTTCGCGGAGTGCCATCGCGGGAGAACTGAAAAAGAACACGGACCTGATCATTGCCGGCCTGGTGCTGATGATTGTTCTGATGATCATAATCCCGCTGCCCCCCGGGGCGCTGGATGTTTTTCTGGTTATCAGCATCACCATAGGCCTGGTAATAGTGCTTATAACCATGTTCACCACCGAGCCGCTGCAGTTTTCCATTTTTCCGGCCCTACTGCTGGTAACGACGCTGTACAGGCTGTCTCTGAACATTTCGTCCACCCGCCTCATACTGGGGCAGGCAGACGCCGGGAAGGTAATCGAGGCCTTTGGCAGCTTTGTGGTGGGCGGAAACTATATAGTTGGCTTTATTGTATTTATTATCATTACCATCATTCAGTTTGTGGTTATCACCAGCGGCGCCGGGCGGGTGGCCGAGGTGGCGGCGCGTTTCACCCTGGATGCCATGCCGGGCAAACAGATGAGCATTGACGCGGATTTCAACTCCGGACTGATAACCGAGACCGAAGCCAGGGAGCGCAGGCGCCGCCTGCAACGGGAGGCCGACTTTTTCGGAGCCATGGACGGCGCCAGCAAATTTGTCCGGGGTGATGCCATCGCCGGAATAATAATTACCATCATAAACATTATCGGGGGCATAGTCATAGGTTTAATTTACATGGGTATGGATGTAATGGAGGCCCTGCAGACCTATACCATTCTTACCATAGGGGATGGCCTGGTGACCCAGATACCGGCCCTGCTGATTTCCACTTCCTCCGGCATTCTGGTTACCAGGGCCTCCTCTGACGCAAGTTTTGGCTCCGACGTGGCCGTACAGTTTACCCGGTTCCCCAAAATTGTTTTTCTGGTGGCGGGAATTCTGTTCATCCTGGGCCTTATTCCTGCCATGCCCAATATACTGTTTATGGTTATGTCGCTGCTGGCGGGCTATACGGGTTACCGCATGCTGGGCGGGTTAAAGAAAAAGGAGATGGCCCAGCGGGAGGCCGAGGCCAGGGAACAGATTCAGCAGCAACAAAGAAGGGAACCGGAAGCGGTTGCTTCATATTTTCAGATTGATCCTCTACAGATTGAAATCGGCTACAACCTTATTCCTCTTACAGATGAAAGTGTGGGCGGGGACCTGTTGGCCAGGCTGGCCGCCGTGCGCCGTCAGTGTGCAGCGGAATTGGGCATTTACGTGCGGCCCATAAGAATTAGGGACAATCTTCAGCTTTCCCCCAATTCTTATGTATTTAAGTTAAGGGGTGAGGAAAGCGCTTCGGGTGAATTGATGCCCGGACACTATCTGGCCATGGACCCCACCGGACAGGATTTATCTGTTCCGGGCATCCCCACGGTGGAGCCTACTTTCGGACTGCCCGCATGGTGGATTCCGGCCGCCGAAAAGGACAAAGTGGAAATGCTGGGGCTTACCGTGGTGGACTGCTCCACCATACTGGTAACCCACCTTACGGAATTTATTAAAAACTACGGACACGAGCTGTTGGGCCGCCAGGAAATTAAAGAATTGCTTGAAGTGGTCAGGGAAAAGGACTCAGCAGTCCTTGACGACTTGCCACCGGAGCTGATATCCCTGGGGGATGTCCAGAAAGTATTGCAGAGCCTGCTTAAGGAAAAAGTGCCCATCCGGGACCTGGTCACCATACTGGAGGCTCTGGCGGACGGTGTCCGCATGAACAAGGATATTGACTTCCTTATCGAACACACCAGGCAGGCTTTGTCAAGAACCATTTGCCGCGCCTATGTAACACCCGATAACAAACTCCAGGTGGTGACACTGCATCCCAAACTAGAGCAGACTCTGGCAGATGCCGTACAGCCCACCCAACTGGGAGCTTATCCGGTAATAGAGCCGGGGTTTGCCCGCCAGGTATTGGACAGGGCAAAGGAAGCTGTGGAAAAGGTAACCATGCGGGGAATAACCCCGGTGGTGCTGTGTTCCCCAAGAAGAAGGCTGCCTTTTAACCGTTTTACCGAGCGCTATAGTCCGGGGCTGGTGATTTTGTCACTGAACGAAGGTGCATCCAATGTTGAAGTGGAGGTTGTGGGGACGGTGGTAGCTGAATGAAGATAAAAAAATACGTGGTTCGCGACATGCAGGAGGCTATTAAGCTGATCCGGGAGGATCTGGGTCCCGATGCCGTTATAGTAAGCAGCCACCCCCTTCCCCGGCGGGGTCTGGCGGGTTTTTTCGCGCCCCGGCAGATTGAGGTGACTGCGGCCATGGATGAGCCTGTTAAACCGGCGGTCAGGGCTATAGCTGAAGGGGAGGCCGGCGACTCCTCAGCTCAGAAACTTTTAAATTTGCTCAGCACCTTTAATACAACTGAAACTGGAATTTCGTCCAAAAGGTTTGAGGGACGGGAAGCATATTCAGAAAAGGATAACGGCAGATTTTCTCCGGCTTTTAGCCTGATGCTGAAAAAAGAAGGGAAAATTACGGCTGATAATGAATTATTTAATAAATGGAGGCGAATTCTGTCTGATATTGAAATTCAAGGCAATATTGTGGAAGACTTTTTACAGGCAGTGCCGGATACATCCAAAGAATCTGACGACAGGATCAAATCATATTTAGCAGACAGTATAACAAAACTGCTGGAACCATATTATATTGATCCCGCAAATAAAAAGGTCAATGTACTTGTGGGGCCCGCCGGAGCGGGAAAAACCCTGACCCTGGTGAAAATGGCGGCAATGAGGGCCATGCGCGATAATAAACAGGCGGCGTTGATAACTTTAAACGGCAACAAAGTCGGCTCACTGGTGGAACTGAAATACTACGGGAATCTCATTCAAGCCCCGGTGGATTCAGCCGCCAACGCCGGGGAACTGGCGGAAGCGTTGGACAGGCATAGTGACAAGGACTATATTTTTATTGATACAGCCGGTGTTGCTCCTAACAACAGCGGCGGGCTGCTGAAAATTAAAGACATTCTTGAGTCGCTGGAAACGGAGATGGATATTTACCTGGTTATGAATTCCACCACCAGGCTCCGGGATTTAAAAAGATGCGCCGGCGGCTTCAACAAGCTGGGATACAACAAATTTGTTTTTACCAGATTGGACGAGACGGAGACACTGGGCCCCCTTTTGAATTTCGTGTGCAATTTAGAGAGGCCTGTTAGTTATGTTACCTTCGGACAAAAGGTTCCTGACGATATAGTTGCAGTGACCCCTAAAAAATTGGCCGGGCTAGTGCTCGGAGGAGTTGACCGATATGCCGAAAGCGGCGCCGTCGCCTCAACCTAACATTATCAAGGCCGGTGCGCGGTTGCCGGAACAGTATCCCACGGCCGGTCCAGGCGCCAGGGTTATAGCTGTAACCAGCGGCAAAGGCGGTGTGGGGAAAACCAGCCTGGTGGCCAACCTTGCCATTGTCCTGGCCGGAATGGGGCAGAGAGTGGTTGTTTTTGACGCCGATCTCGGTCTGGCCAATGTGGAAGTTTTAATGGGAATAACGCCCCCCAGCACATTATTTGATTTTCTTTACGGCGGCAGGAGCCTGGAGGATATTATGGTTCCCGGTCCCATGGGGGTTAAACTTATTTCCGGGGGGGCAGGTTTTCTTGAACTGGCCAACCTGGACAAGAGTCCCCGCCAGAAACTGGTGGATTCACTGGGGGAGTTGGACCGGGAAGCCGATATAGTACTTGTGGATACCGGAGCGGGTATATCAAAAAATGTTCTTGGTTTTGTCGCCGCCGCAGGAGAAGTGATTGTGGTGGTTACACCCGAACCTACCTCTTTTACCGACGCGTACAGTATGATCAAAGTTTTGTCCACATACAGGATTCACAACGATGTAAAGCTTGTGGTAAACCAGGCCATGCACAAAACAGAGGCGCTGGAAACTTTCAGCCGCATGGAGAAAGTGGTGAACCGGTATTTGACTATTAACCTGCATAACCTGGGGTGGGTAATCAAAGACAATTCCGTAAGCCAGGCGGTTAAAGAACAAAAACCTTTGTGTATATATAATCCCCGCAGCGGTCCGGCCAGGAGCATAAACCAGTTGGCCCAGAACCTGTTGTCCGGATACCGGCAGCAGGAAGGGAGTAATATGGGGACCGGGGGTTTTATCGGTAGACTAATGCGGCTGTTCGGTCAGACCGGCACGTAACTCCGGGTGGTGAGTGGGGCCAATGGATAAAAGTATAGCTGATTTATGGCAGGAATACAGGCGTTTTAAAGATGAGGGAGTAAAATCCAAGCTGGTTATGTATTACCTGTGGATGGTTAAATACATCGCGGGCAGGCTTCCGGTGCGTCTTCCTCCCAGCTTGGGCGTTGAGGATTTGGAAAGTTGCGGTATTCTCGGATTGCTGGAGTCTGTTGAAAAGTACGATCCTGAATTGGGTAGAGATTTTGAAGCCTATGCCTATCACCGGATCCGCGGTTCTATGCTGGATGAGATAAGAAAAGTGAGCTGGGTTCCCCGGAGCATGTGGCAGAAAATGCAGGAATTGAAATCCGTCCGGGAAAGGCTGGAAAGGGAGCGGGCAGGAGAAATCACCGAGGAAGTGCTGTCCAGGGAAATGGGCCTACCTATAGCAGAAATTCGCAGGCTGGACGCGCACTACAGCAATGCCTTCGCCGTATCACTTGATGACAACTGCAAAGCCGGGGAGGATGAAGTGCGGTTCGGGGACATGATCCAGGATATAAACAGCCTGGACCCCCTTGAACAACTGTCCGAGGAAGATAATAAGAAAACCCTGGCAGAAGCGGTAAAAATGCTGACGGA
>CBEULQ010000180.1:0-5784 GCA_965543975.1 uncultured Desulfocucumis sp.
GTAGGCCAGCAGTTGCAGGGGCACCACCGAGAGGATGGGGGCCAGCACCGGGTGGGTGGTGGGTATGTGCATGACGTGGTCCACTACTTTTTCCACTTCCTTGATGCCCTCCATGGCCAGGGCTATTACCGTGGCGTCCCGGGCCTTTACTTCCTTGATGTTGCTGAGCATCTTTTCGAACAGGGCCTGCTGAGTGGCCAGGGCTATCACCGGCACGTCCTTGACGATCAGGGCCAGGGTGCCGTGCTTCAGTTCCCCGGCGGCGTAGGACTCGGCGTGTATATAGGAAATTTCCTTCAGCTTCAGTGCGCCTTCCTGGGCCACGGTGTGGTCCAGTCCCCTGCCGATGAAGAAGGCGCTGGGGCAGTGGGAGTATTTCTCCACGAATTCGTTAATGGCCTTGCCGTTTTCCAGTATAGACTTTACCTTGTCGCTGAGTTTTCTCATTTCGCTGATGATGGCCTGGGCTTCCTTCGGCGGTAAAGCGCCTCTTTTTTCTCCCAGGTAGAGCCCCAGCAGGTACATGGCCATGAGCTGGGTGGTGTAAGCCTTGGTGGAGGCCACGGCTATTTCCGGGCCGGCCCAGGTGTACAACACGAAGTCGGCCTCCCGGGCCACGGTGCTGTCCACCACGTTGGTCACCGCTATGGCCTTTGCCCCCCGCCTTCTGGCCTCCCGCATGGCGGCCAGGGTGTCGGCGGTCTCTCCGGACTGGCTTACCACGATCACCAGGGACCTGTCGTCTACCATGGGGTCGCGGTAGCGGAACTCCGATGCTATGTCAACCTCCACCGGTATCCTGGCCAGCTTTTCGATGACGTGTTTGCCCACCAGCCCGGCGTGGTAAGCGGTGCCGCAGGCGGTAATATATATTTTTGATATATTCTTTATCTCTTCCGGCGTCATTTTTATTTCGTTCAGCACCACACCGGTTCCCTCGGGGTTAATCCTGCCGCTTAAAGTATCTTTTAAAGCACTGGGCTGCTCGTGTATCTCCTTCAGCATGAAATGGTCGAAACCGCCCTTTTCCGCCTGGGCAGCCTCCCACTTCACCTCGAATACCTGCTTCTCCACCGGGCTGCCGTTCTGGTCGATGACCTGGACGCCTTCCCTGGTCATGACGGCTATTTCCCCGTCCGCCAGGATGTAGGTGCGCCGGGTGTGGGCCAGCAGCGCCGGAATGTCGGAGGCCAGGAAATTCTCTCCTTTACCCAGGCCCACCACCAGCGGGCTGTCCTGCCTTGCGGCCACGATGGTGCCGGGCTCATCCAGGGAAAGCACCACCATGGCGAAGGAACCCTCTATCTTTTTGATGACCCGGAGCACGGTGGCCACCAGGTCTCCCTCGTAAAACTCCTCCAGCAGGTGGGACAGCACCTCGGTGTCGGTCTCCGAGAGGAATTTGTGTCCCATGGAAATGAGCCATTCCCTCAGGGGCAGATAGTTTTCGATAATGCCGTTGTGAACCACCGCGAATCTGTTCTGGCAGTCGGCGTGAGGGTGGGCGTTGACGTCCGAGGGACGCCCGTGGGTGGCCCATCTGGTGTGCCCAATGCCGGAAGTAGCGTTAAATTCTATGCCGTTCAGTTGATTTTTCAATTCGGCAAGTTTGCCGACCTTTTTATATACCTTCAGCATTCCCTCTTCCAGTATGGCAACCCCGGAAGAGTCGTAGCCGCGGTATTCAAGCTTTTGCAATCCTTCAAGGATAATCGGAACGGCCGCCTGCGGGCCTATATATCCCATAATTCCACACATAATAAATTTCCTCCTAAAACGTAGTAAAGCCGTGGCTTGATCAGGCCACGGCAAAAAAAGCGTATTATATTTGACGAATTACCCGTCCATAAGGACAAACAGGTGTTCCCCAAAGAAGATAACAATGCCGCTGTTGCCATTCCGGTGCTCTTTGTCCCGCCGGTTGCCAGGCGAATTTGTAGCACAGGTTACGGTGAAGGCCACACCGGGGAGTATCCGCCGAAAGATTTCGATAAACTCCCCCCTCGTCAACCCGGGCATATGCCAGGGTTCTGGCGCTTGCATTCAGTTGTCGGTTATTGCCGGATGTTCCCGCCTACCACCCCCGGTAATTTATTATGGGAAGGCCCGCTTTTGACGGGGCGGGCCGATCCATTTAATTATTATACTACACAATCAGGCAATTTGCTTTACCAGATTTGTCAATTCATCGATAATTTTTTCCAGTTCATCCATATCCCTGCCCTCGGCCATTACCCGCACCAGGGGCTCTGTTCCTGAAGGACGCACCAGTATCCTGCCCTGCCCGGCCAGGCGCTTCTCCTGCTTCCGGATGGCCTCGGTCAGCACCGGGCTGGACATAACCGCGTTTTTATCCTCAACTTTGACATTTTTAAGTATCTGGGGAAGCCGTTCCATCTGGGCCGCCAGCTCCGCCAGGGGCCTGCCGCTTTCCTTCATCACGGACAGCAGGTTCAGCGCTGTCAGCAGTCCGTCGCCGGTGGTGTTGTGGTCCAGGAACAGTATGTGGCCGCTCTGCTCCCCGCCGAATATGGAGCCGCAGCGCAGGCACTCCTCCAGCACGTAACGGTCTCCCACCCCGGTCTCCACCACATTGATGCCGCTTTCCCTTAAGGCCAGATGCAGACCCATGTTGCTCATAACCGTTACCACCACGGTATCCTTAAGCAGCTTGCCTTTTTCTTTCAGATTCCTGGCGCAAATAACCATAATCCGGTCACCGTCCACCAGGTTGCCCCGGGCGTCCACTGCCAGCACCCGGTCGGCGTCCCCGTCGTGGGCCAGGCCCAGGTCGGCGCCGCACTCCACCACCTTTTTCATCAGTCCCCGGGTATGGGTGGAGCCGCATTCCTCGTTTATGTTCACCCCGTCCGGGGTATCGTTGATGGCTATTACCTCCGCACCCAGTTCCCTGAGAACCCTGGGCGCAACCTTGTAAGCAGCCCCGTTGGCGCAGTCCACCACCACTTTAATCCCTGAAAGGTCAACCGGAACCGCCCCCAGTAAAAATTTCACATACCTGTCGGCGGCGTCTTCCACCTGGAAGCTGCGTCCCACACCGGCCCCCACTGGAACGGGAATTGCCCCGGGGGTTTCAATAAGCCTCTCTATTTCATCTTCCATCTGATCGGATAATTTATAACCGGAAGGTCCGAAAAATTTAATGCCGTTGTCGGCCACAGGATTGTGCGAGGCGGATATCACCACGCCCCCGGCGGCGCCTAAATTCCCTGTGAGATATGCTATGGCCGGGGTAGGCAAAACGCCCACTTTGAGTACATTCACACCGGCGGAGCATATTCCCGCGGTTAATGCGGCTTCCAGCATATCCCCGGAAATGCGGGTGTCGCGCCCGATAACCAGGGTAGTGTTTCCCGTTTCCCGGGTGAGTTCATATGCGCCGGCTCTTCCTATTTTCATCGCCAGTTCCGGGGTCAGTTTACTGTTTGCCACCCCCCTGACACCATCCGTACCAAACAAAACTCCCATCCGACTTCCTCCCCTGAAATTCCGCAAGGTTCTAAAAGAACATTATACGTACATTTTGTGTAATTTTCAACAAACTAACATATATAGACGTTTTGGAATACGATTAGTTCCTAATTTATTAACATAGGTTTAATAAATAATATGTTTAACGGCCCGGCGCTGCTAGCCGGGCCTTAATGTAATATATGGCAGACCCAAGAGTCATCCCTAGGCCGATCAAAAACAAGCATGGCGCGAAAGGCGAAGCAGTACAGCGCGGAGCGTACTGGTAGTACGTGAGCACTGTACTGCGAGCCTGACAAAGCCAGGCGCAGTTTTTCATCGGCCTAGGGCTGGTTCTGCCCCGGCGGCTTAACATTATCCGGTGTTCCCGGCTGGATCTTGATTGGGTTGATACTTACCACAACGGTAACCGCACCAGGAGCAATTACGTTCACCCCGGTGGGGGCAACCAGCCGGGCCTCCCGTTCCAAACCCTGCGCAGAGCCTGAAATATCCACCGGCCCGGCCTCCAGCGAATCAATGCCGTCCAGAATATTTGAGGAGGCCGTTACTATGACGGTTTCCGGACGGGTTGTCACTCCAATCACCTCGTATCCCTCCGCAGGGCTGCCGTTCAACTTCGGCTTAACGGCAACGGTCTTTGAGGGAAGTTGAGTCACCGGAACAGTCACCTTCACCGCCTTGGGATTAACCTCTATTTTGTCCGAGCCGCTGGACAGGGGAAGGCTGTTTTCCACCAATCCGGTGGCATAGCTAATATCCACCGTTACAACAAACTGGTTTAACGATTCCAATACCTTCTTCGGCCCCCTGGCGGTAACCGATGAAGGCTGGACGATGGGTTCCATGGCAACGTAGCCGGCAGCGGCAGTTCCTTTTAGCGCGGCCACCACCGGAATCTGCCGTTCCGCCACCCGGTCCACGTAAATATTCACCCGGGCGGGAGAAATCTGGGTGATCTGAACACCGCCCGGAGGAGTTACATTAACAGGAACATTCTGCTCCCCTTCCGTCACCCCGGAAAGGTCAACTGAAGCTTTGAAGTCGCCCTCGGTAAATCCTGCCAGCTTGCCCCGGCTGGACTGGTAACGCACGGTGACATTGGCAGGCACTACTCCCACCGAATAGCTGTCGGACAGACCGATGGTCTTTAGCGGAACGGAAACTATCTGCTCCTTGACTGGGCCCTGCTCGTTGGTGACATAAACCCAGAGCAATATGGCCATCAGCACTGAAAGTATCCTGATTATCATTTTTCGCCAGTTTAGTGGGTCCAACGTCAAATCACCTCCGCGGCCACAGCGCGCCGACGCCGAAATGTTGCCGCTTCGGCTTCAGTGCTCCGGATAATCTGTCTGCCAGGGTGTTTTCATCCAGCCCCCTGGCCAGAACCCCTTCCACGGAAAGGGAAACTTTCCCTGTTTCCTCTGAAACAATAATGGCCAGCGCGTCTGAAACCTCGGTAATGCCGAGGCCGGCCCTGTGCCTGGTGCCCAGTTCCTTGCTCAATGCCCGCTCTTCCGTCAGGGGCAGCACACAGGCCGCGGCCATAATCCTGTCGCCGCGGATAATCACCGCCCCGTCGTGGAGTGGTGTTTTGGGAATGAAAATATTAACCAGCAATTCCGAAGATATCAGCCCGCCTATTTTTACACCGCTGTCAATGTATTCTTCAAGACCGGTGACCCTCTCCAGCACGATCAGCGCGCCTATCCTGTCCCGGGAAAGCATGTACACCGCCCGCACAAGTTCATCAAGGTTCATATCCCTCTCAGCCTCGCCCATGCTGGCAAAGGGGCGGGCCAAAAGCCTCCCGGCCCCTATTTTCTCCAGTGCCCGGCGCAATTCCGGCTGAAATACTATGGGCAAGGCCACCACCAGTGCCGTGAGGGCCTGCCTTAACAGCCAGTGCAGGGTGTAAAGCTTGAACAGGCTGCTTAAGGCCGTGGCCACCAGCAGCACCGCCAGGCCTTTCAAAAGCTGCACCGCCCTGGTGCCCTTTATCAGCACCATCAGCCGGTACAGCACAAATGCCACAATGGCTATATCAATAATGCTTGTTAAGCTGAATATCTCCAAAAAATTCAGGTTCAGGGTTTTTAAATCAGGCAGCAAACCGGAGCCTCCCTTCCTGATTTCGCAAATTTATTATTTACAATACCATTATGAGTTAGACCTGCAGGAAGCGTCAACAGGAAATGCTTCAAACAGCGGATAACCACCTTTAACCATGGAATAAAAGCCGGTTTATTATCAAATTAATTTAACTTATGTATATTTATGGTGTTTAAT
>CBEULQ010000181.1:0-5772 GCA_965543975.1 uncultured Desulfocucumis sp.
AAACATACCTGAACAGCTTCCGGGGGAGGAGTTCGATGCCCATGGGGCATACCGCACTGCACACCCCGCAATTCATGCAGGCGTTAGCATTGAATTCTTCAGACTTCTTCACCTCATCAACGAAATCGGGATTTACAAGCGCCATTAGTTCCCCTCCCCTGCTACCGCCTTATACTTATAGTAACCTTCATCCGTCATTTCGCCAATTTCAGCCACGAATCCGTATTTACGCATCCCCATTACCCAGAACATGACTTCGTGGGAAGGATAGCCGATGGCCTCGGAGATTTCCGGAACAGTCCGGGGGCCATCTTTGAGGATGTTGACAATCTTATCCCTCATTAGCATTTCTTCCCTGATGACTTCCCTTAGATCTCTTACTTCGCCCTTCATCTCAAACAATCTCCTTTAAGAATCCGTCTATCATTGACCTGATTTGGGCATCGGTATATCCTTTCAGATCAATAGCATCCTTGGGGCAAACCGGAACGCATCCGCCGCAGCCCTTGCAGCTGGCCTTGTTTATCCTCGCCACTTCCTTACCCTGCTCCTCGCTCTTTTCGATGGCCGAGTACGGGCAGACCTTTTCGCATTCGCCGCACCACTGACAGAGTTCCGGATTGACTATCGCCATCAGCGGATCAAGCTCAACGTATCCCTTCTTGAGAATGGACGCGGTTTGGGTAACCGCCGCCAAGGACGAGGCAACCGTTTCCGAAGAGTTTTTCGGCCCCTGGCAGGTGCCGCAGATAAACACGCCGTCCACCACCGTTTCCACGGGACGCAGCTTCGGATGGATCTCGTTGTAGAACCGGTCCCTTCCCACAGGCAGTTTCAAGGCACTCACCAGTTCTTCGTTCTTTTTGGGGACCATGCCCGTTACCAGAACAACAACGTCGGCCTTGATTTCCACCTCTTCACCGTAGGTAAGCAAATCTTTAACAGTGACCTTTATTTTCCCGTCGGAGCATTTTTCGACCGTTGGCAGTTCGTCATCGCCAAACCTGAGATAAGTGGAGCCTGTTTCCCTTGACTGACTATAAAGCAATTCATATTTGCCGTAGGTCCTCATGTCCCTGAAAAGGTGATATTGGTGGGATTTCGGATTCCTTTCGGCAACCATATTGGAGGAATGAACCGCCGCATTGCAGCAGTAACGGGAACAGTAACGGTTCGGGTTTTCCAGGTCCTCCAGCTGCCGGCTTCCGACGCAATAAATATAGACAATGTCTTTTAGCTCTTTCCCATTACGGGTCGGGACACCTTTGGACTTGTCAAGCAGTTCCTTGAATTCCTTAAGGGTGACAACCCCGTCCACGCCGTATCCGTACTCACCTTCCCCGGGTTGATACGTGTCAAAACCTGTGGCAATAATAATGGAGCCGACATTGACGGTAATGTTGTCTTCCTTATTGTCTTTGCCGCTTACCCTGATCTTTACATTGAAGTTGCCTATACTGCCGGACTTCTCGATCAGCTCCGCATTGGTGAACAGGGTGATGTTTTTTCTTTTTTTCATTTCTTCAACCAGTTTTGTAATCAGTTGATTTCCGTTTTTACCGTGGGGATACATCTCTGCAAGCTGGTTGACCCATCCGCCCACAGCCGGTGATTTCTCCACCAGGAAGACGGATATGCCGATATCAGCCAGCCCTACGGCCGCCCTCAGTCCTGCAATCCCGCCGCCGACCACCAGCGCCTGTGGAACGGTATCGATTCTTATGGGTTCCAGGGGCTCGGTTAAACCTGTCTTGGCAATCCCGGCCCTGATTAAACGAATTTCCTTTTGGGTAGCCCCTTCGCGATCGTCCGTGTGGGCCCAGGAGCACTGCTCCCTTACATTCACCTGGGTATATTGGTACGGGTTCAGCCCCGCCCGCTTGGCAACACCCCTGAAAGTGAACGTGTGCAGTTTGGGGGAACAGGAGGCCACCACAAGGCCGTCAAGATTTTGCTCCTTAATATCCTGGATCATCTGCTGCTGGGAATCGTCTGAACATGCGGACACTACCGTCTTGGCCACAACAACGCCCGGCTCGTTCTCAATGGTTTGCTTGACCCTCTCTAAATCCACGTAGTCGGAGATATTTCCGCCACAGTGGCACAAGTAGACGCCTATTCTCCTGTCGCTCATTTGCTTCTCCTCGTCCTTTCAACGTGCGCCGCCGCCTGGGCCGCAGCCGCACCCGCATGCAGTATGGAATCAGGTATATCTTTGGCGCCGGATACGGTTCCCGCCACGAAAACGCCGTCTATACTTGTTTTCCCCGGGTTGAGGTCTTCGTCTGTTTCCTTTACGTAGAAGAAGTCGTCTGCCTCAAGTTCCTCCCCGGCAAACAGGTTCTTGTAGTCCGTATTGGGGAGGAGTCCCACCGACAGGACCACCATGTCGTGTTCCGCCTGGCTCAGCTTCCCGCCGTTATCGATGTCTTCGTATTGGAGAATGAGGTTGCCGTCTTCCTTTTCTTCTATTTTGGCAACCCTGCCCTTGACGAAATTGGTGCCCATTCCCTTGGCCTGCTGGTAGAATTCTTCGTATCCCTTGCTGAAGGCTCGTATATCAATGTAGTAAACAGTCACGTCCGCCAGGGGGAGGGCGCCCATGATGAGCTGGTTATGCTTTATGGAGTACATGCAGCATACCCTGGAGCACAACTGGTTGTTCACCGTCTGGTCCCGCGAGCCGGTGCAGAGGATGAAGGCTATGTTTTCCGGCACCTTGCCGTCGCCAGGCCGCAAAATGGTATTGTAGGGCCTGGTGGGGGCCAGGAGCCGGTCCATCTGCATGCCGGAAATGACGTTCTTGAACCGGCCGAACCCGTACTGGGGTTTCGCGTCCGCAGGGAAAAGCTTAAAGCCGGTGGAGACGATAACCGAGCCAACTTCAGCTTCTATGATCTCTTCTTTCATGCTCATATCGATGGCTTTTCCCGGACAGATGGCGACACACTGCTGACACTGCGAGCATACCCCGCAGTCCAGGCATCTTCCGGCGCTGAACCGCGCTTCCTCTACGGTCAGGGGGAGTTCAACCTCCGTAAAGTCAGCCGGCTTTTTCTTTAATATCTCCTTCTTTTCAACGGGGGCAAGTGTCGTGTAACTCTGCTGCCTGGCTAAGACCTGTTCTTTATCCACAACCGGCAGGCGAACATCAAACTCGGCCCCTTCCAAAGCTTCCCCTCTTAAGTAGCGGTCGATAAAGAAAGCAGCTCTTTTGCCCTGTCCCGCTGCTTTTACGATCAAGGAAGGACCGGTCGCCACGTCACCGCCGGCAAACACCCAGGGGACCGGTGTGGCAAGGGTATTGGGATCCACCACCAGGCGGCCGTTGGGACCGGTTAGTTGCTTGAGGCTGCCGGTAAAATTTAACTCGGCCCTTTGACCGATGGATACAATGATATTGTCTATAGCCACTTCTTCCTCTGTACCGTCGATATAGGTGGGATTAAACCGCTTATTTTCGTCAAAGATAGATTTTACGGCTATGGTCACCAGACCGGTTACGGAGCCATTTTCACCTTTAATCATCCGAACCCCTTTGGCATGGTGAATTTGAACGCCTTCATGCAGGGCTCCTTCCACTTCTTCCGGGGAGGCAAGTAATTCTTCCTTTTTTTCCAGACAATACACATGCACTTCCCGTGCGCCCAGCCGCAGCGCGGAACGGGCAGTATCCATGGCCACATTGCCGCCGCCAATCACTGCTACCCTTTGCCCCAGGGGCACAGCCTCGCCCAGGTTCACTTTCCTCAAAAAATCCACACCGTAAAGCACTCCGGCCAGATCCTCGCCCGGCACGCCCATTTTGGCAGGCCCCTGACAGCCGGCTGCGACAAAAACGGCATCAAAGCCCTGGCTTTTTAGATCCTCGAGGTTTTTCACCGTGACCCCTGTTTCGATCTCTACACCCAGCGCCGTTACATTTTTGATATCCCTGTCCACCACATCCTTGGGGAGCCTGTAAGACGGTATGCCCAGTCTGATCATTCCGCCGGGTCGTGCCGCCGCTTCAAAAATTTTAACCTTATACCCTTTCTTTACAAGGTGGAATGCGGCGGTGAGGCCCGCCGGCCCGGAACCGACAACGGCCACTTTCTTGCCGTTCAGTTCTTCCGGGGCTTTGTGCTCCGGTTCAGAATGCCTCTGATAATAACGGTCCGCGATAAACCGTTTCATTCTTCTGATTGAAATGGGTCCTTCCAGACTCGCCCTGGTGCATTCTCCTTCGCACAGCGCGAAGCATGCTCTCCCCAGACTTCCGACCAGAGGCGTGTCTTCGAGAACAAGATTAAAAGCTTCATCATATTTCCCGGCTCTGATGAGAGCAACGTAGCCGTGGGCTTTTACGCCTGCGGGGCAGGTGAATAAACATGGGGAAGAACCCTGTCTTTCAATGACAGCCTTTTTGGGAACCGCCTGCGGAAATGCGATATGAGCCGCCCGCCGGGCCACCAGATCGAAGTTGTACTCATCGGGTACGGCAACGTTACAGTTCATTTCACACTGCCGGCAACCGGTGCAGGCGCTGGGCTTCACAAAGGTCGGCTTCTTGCGCACCCTGACCTTAAACTTGCCGCCCTTGCCCCTTTGGATCTTCTCCACTTCGGAATAAATCATCACGTCTATATTCGGGTGATGGATGGTTCCCGCCATCTTGGGCGTCGAAATGCAACTGGCGCAGTCAAGGGTGGGGAACACTTTGCTTAATAAAATCATCTTGCCCCCAACGCTAGGATTCTTCTCCACCAGCAGAACCTTGTAACCCATGTCACCGAGTTTCAGGGAGGATTCCATCCCCCCTAGTCCACTACCTACAACGAGAATATCGTAATTCATATTCTATCCCTTCCTGGCAGGTCCAAGTTTTTTCAGCATCTCCGAGAATTCCTTCATATGGTTTGTAAACGGCTCGGCGCAGACCGAACAGATGCCCGACATTCTCACCCTCTGGGGTTCATACCCTTTTTGACTGAGTAGTTCCTGGGCCTCCTGAGCAATATGTGACGTCCTTTCCGCACAATCCGGAAGGAATGCGCATTCTTCCCCGTCGGTGGCCAGAAAGACCCCGTCAAAACCTTTTTCCACCGCGTATAAAATCCACTCGGGCTTAATACCGCTTGAACAAGGCATACTGGTTACCACCACCGTGGGCGGGTAGTGCATGTGAGAGCTGCCGGCCAAATCGATGCCGGGGTCCGAAATGTTGTGTGTAGAAAAAACAAGGATTTTCGGAGAAAAATCCTTGTTTTCTTTCGTTTGTCCCGCCATGCTACTTCATCCTCTTGACATATAACTTGAAGGTTCCGGCGTCTTCAAGCACACCTATATACTCATGTCCCATCTTTTTGGCCCAGGCCGGAATATCTTTTTGGGTTCCCGAGTCGGTGGCCAGGATCTCCATAATTTCTCCCGCTTTCACATCCACAATGGCTTTCTTGGCCGCCAGGATGGGACCGGGGCAGGACGTTCCACGCGCGTCCACTACCTTACCAACCTTTAAATTCTTCAAATCGCTAGATGTCATAATAGAATTCCTCCTTTTATAGTTTGCATTTCCGGATCATACTCCTATCCCATACCCGATACCGTAGCAGGGTATCCAATTAATTGACTATGGTTCATAACCACTTAAAGCGTTTAAGGCATTTATTGGTACCGGTACCTGTAGGGGTATAGATATATTAACATTAAAATAACATAGCAATTTTACATAGTCAAGAGCAAATTTTTAAAATTTTCTATTGACAAATACCTTGTCCAGGCAATAAATTT
>CBEULQ010000182.1:0-5771 GCA_965543975.1 uncultured Desulfocucumis sp.
GTTGGATGAAATAAAGGAAACCGCCAGGATAGGGGAAAACATGGGACCCGAGAGGGTTATAAAACCCACCGCAGTTGAAAGGGCAGTACAGACTATCAGGCTTCTGCACAGGTTTTCCCGGGCCAACAATGTCGAAAAAATATTCGGGGTGGCAACTGCCGCCGTGCGCAGTGCGGTTAACGGCGCCGCCGTGCTGGAAATCATCAGGAATGAAACCGGTTTGAGCTTTCGTATCTTAAGCGGCGAGGAGGAAGCCCGCTACGCCTACCTGGGGGTGGTGAACACCCTTGACATTAAAGACGGGCTGGTGGTGGATATTGGCGGCGGGAGCACAGAACTTATTCTGTGCAGGGACAGGAAAATGGTTTGCTGGGCCAGCCTGCCCTTCGGCGCCGTAAACCTTACCGAGAGCCACCTCTCCGCGCCCGGCGCCAGATCCGGTGAATTGGAAAGGCTGGAGAGCTATATTTGCAGTGCCTACCGTGCACTGCCGTGGCTTGAATCAGCCCGGGGCCTGGAAGTGCTCGGGGTTGGCGGAACCATGCGCAGCCTGGGGAGAATTGACCGCAAGCGAATTAATTACAGCCTCAACATACTTCACGGCTATTCGCTGCCCTCCAGCAGGGTGAATGATATATACAGCCTCCTGCGCGGCATACCGGTGGAACAGCGTAAACACATCCCCGGGCTTTCCAAGGAAAGGGCGGACATTATTCTGGCCGGCGCTGCGGCTGTGTCCGCACTGTTATCTTTTACGGGCTCCCCGGGCATAAGAATAAGCGGCTCCGGAGTAAGGGAAGGGGTGTTTTTCGAGCATTACTACGGGGACGGCGCTGAACCGGTGGCGGATGATGTGGCCGGGCAAAACGTGCAAAACTTTATGAGTTTGTACCGGGTAAGACGGCAACACGCAATGCAGGTGGCAAAACTATCGCTTTCTCTTTTTGACCAGCTTACTCCGATTCACGGTTACGGCTCCTGGGAACGCCGCCTGCTGCGCTTCGCCGCCCTGCTTCATGATACGGGAAATGTGGTCAGTAACTTTGCCCACAATAAACACACTTTGTATATTCTGCTGAATGCCAGAATAGACGGTCTTACCCACCGGGAGACGGTGCTTGCAGCCCTTATCGCCGCCTACCACGGAAAAATTGAACTCAAACCGCTGTTCCAGCAGTACGGGGACATACTTGAGCCGGGTGACGACATTCTGGTGCGAAGGCTGGGGATACTGGTCAGAATGGCTGAAAACCTGGATAGAAGCGAGTCCGGCGTGATTGAAGAACTGGTATGTACCGTTGGTGAGAAAGAGGTGTTGATGGAGTGTAAAACCAGGGCCAACGCCGACCTGGAAATAAGGGAGCTGTATAAAAAGGTAACCAATTTCAACAAGGTGTACGGAAAAAGATTCAGATTCCCCAAGGAGGACGTATGAGTAAAGTCATAAACTGGACACCCGGATACAACGGGAAACTGATTATTGTTGAAGGATGTGACGGTTCGGGGAAAAGCACCCAGTTATATCTGCTGAAACGTTGGCTGGAGCAGCAGCACTACCCGGTGTTTTTCACCGAGTGGAACTCTTCGGAACTGGTTAAAAAGTCCACCAAGAAAGCTAAAAAATCCAATTTGCTTACTCCTACCACATTCAGCCTTATACATGCCAGTGATTTTGCCGACCGGTACGAAAAATTTATATTGCCCCACCTTAGGGCAGGCTATCTGGTTCTGGCGGACAGGTATGTGTATACGGCCTTCGCCAGGGATATCGCCAGGGGCTGCGACCCGGAATGGGTGCGTAATGTCTACGGCTTCGCACTGCGCCCGGACATCGCCTTTTATTTCAAGGCACCGCTAGAGGTTTCAGTCAGCCGCATTCTTTCCGGCCGGGCCGAGCTGAAATATCACGAGGCTGGTATGGATCTGGGACTTAGCAGTGACCCTGTGGAGAGCTTTAAATTGTTCCAGGGCATTATCAAACAGCAGTATGACGATATGACAGGACCAGAGGGTTTTGTGGTGATGGATGCCACCCTGAGCATTGAAGAACAGCAGCAGCAAATGAGGGAAATAGTCAATCAGAGAATACTGAGAGAGTTTCACCCGCCGGCATATGGAAAATACCTCAGTTGCGGAGTACAGGGAGAGTGATAGTTATGGAAAGACAGCTTGAATTTTACGGACAGGGATTGCCATACCTCGGGGGCAACAAGTATCCCGGCAAGCTCATTGTGGTGGAGGGAGCTGACTGCTCCGGCCGCACCTGGCAGGTCAACTCACTGCGCAACTGGCTTGAGGGGAAGGGGCACGCCGTTCTGGACACGGGCTTAAGAAGGTCGAACCTGGTGGGAGGAGCCATTCAGGAAGCCAAAAACGGCAACACTCTTGGTAAAACCACTTTCAGTCTGCTATACACAACGGATTTCGCCGATCAACTGGAAAACAAAATACTGCCCGCACTGGCGGCAGGTTTTGTGGTTCTGTCGGACAGGTATATTTTCACCCTTATGGCCAGGGACATTGTGCGGGGTGCCTCCAGGGACTGGCTGCGCAAGCTTTACGGATTCGCCCCGGTGCCGGATATGATCTTTTACCTCCAGGTAGAACCCCAGGTCCTGCTTTACCGGGCTTTTGAAAAATACGGCACCCTGGATTACTGGGAGTCCGGTATGGATATATGCCTTTCCAGCGATATGTTTGAAAGCTTCCAAATTTATCAGAGCCTGCTGGCCCGCCAGTTCGATCAGATGGCGGAGGAATTCGGCTTCACCGTGCTTGATGGGGAAGAGAGCCCGGAGTCGATACAGGAAAAAATCCGCAGGGATATTGAACGATTTTTTAATGGAATAAATATCACCGAAAGAAGGTCGACCATCAGTGTTTGCGGGTAAAGCAGATTATATTGAAATGGTTTTGGCCCTGGGCAACAAATACCATTATGATCAGCTTCACGCCAAAACAGTAGAGCGCCTTTCTGTGGCCATATTTGACCGGCTGGGGAGTTTGCACGGTATGGGGGAAAAGGAACTTAACCTTTTACGCCACGCCTCCCTGCTGCACGACCTCGGTGCCGGTATTTCCATAAGGAAGCACCACAAACATTCAGCTTATCTGGTAATGCACGACGAAATCCTGGACAGCTATCCCGGCAAGGATAGGGAACTGCTGGCGATTATGGTCCGGAGTCACCGTAAAAAAGTGAGGATCGACCCGGAGGAATTGTCCCGCTACGGCCGGGAAGTGCTGCCCGGTCTTATCGCCATAATGCGGATTGCGGACGTGTTGGATTATTACCACCGGGGCAGCACGGTTATTAAAGACATCAGGGTGGATGGCGGCAGATGTACCTTTGTTGTAGACGGAATTGACCTTGAAGCCATTAGGGAGAAAATTAATAAAAAAGCCTCCTATTTCCAGGAGGTGTTCAAACTTAATGTTATGATAACCAACGAATATTCGGAGATTCCCGGGGAGGAAGATGTCAGCCAATTGATTGTTGAAGGTACGGTTGTGCCGGATGACGAAGAGGCTGTTGGAGAGATTCCTGATGATCAAGACGATGCGGTGGAGCAGGCTGCTGCGGCTTTGGACGCGCCCTCCGTTGACAACTGTGACACAAAAGGATAATATAGATTTGTTATACAAAAATAAGCGGTGAAGGGGAGGGCCGGTACTATACAAGGTCCCCAGAGAGGGAGGTCCGCCGATTAACAACAGCGGCAGGCTGAAAGATCTCCCGTCCGGTGAACCGTGCTGTCGCCCCGGATGCTGCCTGGTTGAAAGGCAAAAGTAGACCAGGCCGGGAAGAGCCCGTTACAGCCTGTAAAGCGCCGCAACCTGCATATTCGGCATGCAGTATTTTGTGGAATTAAGGTGGTACCGCGGAGAGATAAACTCCTTCCGTCCTTTTATACGGAAGGGGTTTTTTATTTTTTGTTTCACGAGGAGGATGATTTAAATGACAGCCGGTTCAAATCCCAAAACAGATATGGCCTCCGCCTACGACCCCCGGGCGGTGGAAGAAAAGTGGTACAGCTACTGGGAGGAAAACAAATTTTTTCATGCGGTGGTGGACCCGGAAAAGGAGCCCTTCTGCATAGTAATGCCGCCTCCCAATGTTACAGGCCAATTGCACATGGGACATGCCCTGGACAACACCCTGCAGGATATCCTAACCCGCTGGCGCAGGATGCAGGGATACAATGCCCTCTGGCTGCCTGGCACCGACCATGCCGGCATCGCCACCCAGGCAAAGGTTGAAGAACAACTGGCCAAAGAAGGACAGTCCAAATATGACCTGGGCCGGGAGAAATTTCTTGAGCGGGTCTGGCAGTGGAAGGAACAGTACGGCGGCAGGATTACCCACCAGCTGAGAAGGATTGGCTCGTCATGCGACTGGGACAGGGAAAGGTTCACCATGGACGAGGGCTGCTCAGAGGCAGTGCTGGAGGTGTTTGTCCGCCTTTACGAAAAGGGGCTTATTTTTCGTGATTATTACATCACCAACTGGTGCCCCAAATGCCATACCACAATTTCAGACATTGAGGTTGAGCACCTGGATAAACCCGGGCATTTCTATTTCATCAAATACCCGGTAAAGGGCAGCGACGATTTTATAGCCATAGCCACCACCAGGCCGGAAACCATGCTGGGTGACGTGGCTGTGGCGGTTCACCCGGATGACGGGCGCTATCGCCACCTGGTGGGCAAAACGCTGATCCTGCCCGTAGTTGACAGGGAAATACCGGTGATTGCAGATGAATACGTAGACCCGGAATTCGGCACCGGCGCCGTGAAAATAACTCCGGCCCACGACCCCAATGATTTCGAGGTTGGGCAGCGCCACAACCTTCCCCAGCTTCAAGTTATTAACAAGGACGCGGTGATGACGGAGGAGGCGGGTAAATACAGGGGCCTCGATCGCTGGGAATGCCGGCGTCAACTGGTGAAAGAACTGGACGCCAAGGGCTACCTCATTAAAGTAGACGACCATACCCACGCAGTAGGCCACTGCTACCGCTGCTCCACAGTTATAGAGCCCATGCTTTCCAAACAGTGGTTCGTGCGCATGAAGCCTCTGGCCGAACCGGCCATACAGGCGGCAAAAGACGGACACGTACGCTTCGTGCCCGAACGTTTTACAAAAATATACCTGAACTGGATGGAAAACATCAGGGACTGGTGTATCTCCAGACAGCTCTGGTGGGGGCACAGGATTCCGGTTTGGTACTGCGCTGACTGCGGCCAGGTGATTGTTACCAAGACCCCGCCGGATAATTGCACCAAGTGCGGCGGAGCCAGTCTGGAGCAGGACCCGGACGTGCTGGATACATGGTTTTCATCCGGTTTGTGGCCCTTTTCCACCCTGGGATGGCCCCGCAAAACGGTGGACCTGGCCTACTACTACCCGACTTCGGTGCTGGTTACCGGAAGGGACATAATATTCTTCTGGGTAGCCCGGATGATATTCAGCGGGCTGGCCTTCATGGACGAGGTGCCCTTCAGGGAGGTATTTATCCATGGTCTGGTGTTGGATGCCCTGGG
Source organism: uncultured Desulfocucumis sp. (assembly GCA_965543975.1). GTDB lineage: Bacteria > Bacillota > Desulfotomaculia > Desulfotomaculales > Desulfocucumaceae > Desulfocucumis. The sequence continues at coordinate 5,545 of CBEULQ010000182.1, forward strand.
TAGAAAGATGAGCAAGTCCCTGGGTAACGGGGTGGACCCCATTGATGTTATCGAAAGCCACGGTGCGGACAGCCTCAGGTTTATGCTGGTAACCGGCAACACTCCGGGCAACGATTTGCGCTTCCACTTCGAGAGGCTGGACGGCGCCCGGAATTTTGCCAATAAAATATGGAATGCCTCCCGTTTTACTCTTATGAATCTTAGCGACTTCACCCCCGGCCCGGAAC
>CBEULQ010000183.1:0-5768 GCA_965543975.1 uncultured Desulfocucumis sp.
AAAGGGACGTTTCCGGACGGCGCATAATTCCTGTTCAGGCTTTGCATAACCTCCTGTACATCCATGCCCTGCTGCCAGGCTTCCTGAAGCAACTCATACAAAAGCTGACGAACCTGAGGGTCTCTAATCTGCCCCAACCTCTGGTTTATTTTATTTACAGCGTCAAGTTCGCGCTGCAAACCGTTTCTCAGCATGCCCATCTGCCGTTGATAATCATAGGCCTCGCGGTCAGTCCACCAGTCATAATCAAATAACGGCGCCTTGCGGTAATTATATCTGGGCATTGGTACACGCGGCATTTGACCGGGCGGCATTTGACCGGGCGGCATTTGACCGGGCGGCATTTGGCCGGGCGGCATCGGCACGGGACTCCATCCATAATACCTTCCGGGCCCCATACCGGGACCCATACCCGGCCCGTACCCGGGGAACGGCCTTCCGTAGCCCGGACCGTAGCCCGGGCGGAATTGATAGTCTTCCCAGTCGCCGGGTTCGCCATAATACCTATCCCACCATTCCCGGCGGGTTTTTAAATCATTTACTACCTCTTCCTTAAGCTGTTTAACCAACTCCGGGTCAAACCTGTTTTCCATGGTTTGCTGCTGCTGGTTTTGAGTAATCATTTTGTTCTACCTCCTGCTGCAAGTAAAAGTTATTGTATTTTTAACCATTAAATCACTAAATATTACAGTATTTATCTTTGCAAAATTTACCTGTTTCCCCGGGAATGCGCCTTCCGATAAAGGTTAAAATACTTTAAATAATACATGAGGTGATAAAAAAATGAAGTGGCTGCTGTTAAATCCTTTAAGGACATTTCCTCCTTTGGGTCTGGTGGCGGTTGGCGCACTGGCGGGAGCGGCAGGAATGCCTTTAATCAAAAAAACAGCCCGGGGAGTGGCTGTTTTAACTGCAAAAGGAGTTTTGTCCGTAAAGGAATGTATGCAGGAGAAAGGCAGTTGCCTTATCATGAGCCGGGCGGAGCGCGACAAACCGGGGAATGCTGCAGAGGGCGTCGCTCATGTTCCGGTTGTGGAACATCCTCCTGTCTAAAAAAGTCGCGTAAATTTAATTACAGGCAAGAAAACAAAAAATAAGAGCTACCCATTAAGGGCAGCTCTTATTTTTGTTCCGCCGGCGCTTTTGTTTCAAATCCCTGCAAAAGGGAGGTAATCACTCTTTCCAGGATAAAGGTCAATCCCGATGCGCCCAGCACGCTGACAACATCTTTCATTCCCAGGGGTACGGTTTTAAAAACTCTCCTTCCATAGGGAAGATAAATTGCACCCCCTAGCAAAGCCGCTGAGAGCGCCACCGAGCCTGTAAGGTAGCGATTGCTGCTATCTTTTTTCTCTCCGCACTCCAGGGCAAACAATAGTTTGCTAACCACAAAAGTCGCCATAGCCACTGTTCTGGCCCGGAACAGGTCGCCCTGTTTCAATAGCCTGTGGTACGTTTCCAGCCCCACCAGACCGGTGGCTAAGCCCCTGCTGATGATCTGGCTGCCGAGGCTGTCGGCAAAAAATTTTTCATCGGCGGGTCTGGGCGGCCTGTCCATTAAATCTCTGGCAGGGGGCTCCACCCCCAAAGCTAAAGCTGGAAGTCCGTCACCCAATACATTCAGAAACAGTAGTTGAAGCGGTATCAGGGGAACGGGCAAACCAAACAATACAGCTGTAAAAACCAGAAATACCAGGCCCACATTGGTGGATAAAAGATAACGCACAGATCGCCTGATATTGTTGTAAATCCCCCTGCCCTGTTCCACTGCGGGAAGTAGAGTGGCAAAGTTATCATCGGTGACTATGATATCAGCAGCCTGTTTGGTTACATCGGTTCCGGACGTCCCCATGGCCACACCGATATCTGCTTCCCTTACCGCGGGTGCATCGTTGATACCGTCCCCTATCATTGCCACAACTTCCCCATGCTGTTTAAAAATTTTTACCAATCGCAACTTCTGCGCCGGCAATACTCGGGCAAACACCCTGACTTCCCGGACTGCTTCGGCCAGCTCCCGGTCGTTTAATCTGTCGATGTCCTGTCCGGTTAAAACTTTATTGCCAGGGGTAATGCCCACCTTTTGGGCTACTGCCATGGCTGTATAAGGGTGGTCACCAGTGATCATGGCCACCTTGATACCGGCACGCCTGCTGACGGCCACAGCCCGGACAACTTCCGGCCGCACCGGATCAACCATGCCCACAAGACCCAAAAAAGTTAATGAATCTTCCGGGTTGCCGTCATCCGGACTATCCAGGTTCCGGTAAGCTACCGCCAATACCCTCATGGCATCACGGGTCATTTCACCGTTGATGCTTAATATTTGGCGCCGTTTAAATTCGTTCAGCGGTTCTTTTTCACCTTTAACCAGAATATGTGAGCAAAGATCCAGAACTACCTCAGGCGCGCCTTTGACAAAAGTCACATTACCATGGTCATTATGCCGGCAAATTACTGTCATCCTTAAGCGCTCGGCATCAAAGGGTATTTCTTTAATACGGACCCATTTTCCCCTGACTTCTTTATAATTTGTTTTATTTCCCAGGGCGGCTAATAAAAGCGCGCCCTCAGTGGGATCTCCCTCAACCCGCCATTCCGGTCCGGTGATTTTTCGCGGTTTGCTGTTAGACCACCTTAACTCCGCATCGTTGCATAATATCCCGGCTGTGATAAGAAACCCCAAATCTCCCGGGTGGCATTCACCGCTGTAGGGCTCTAGCGGTTTATCACCGCCGGCCCCGGCTTGCCAGAAGCCGTTGGCGGTATATACCCTCTGGACAATCTGTCTGTTGCGGGTTAATGTGCCCGTCTTGTCTGTACAGATTAAGGTAACGTTGCCCAGTGTCTCCACCGCAGGCAGATTTTTCACCACTGCGTTTTCCTTTGCCATCCGCCTTACACCTGATGCCAGGGCTATTGTTACCACCGCAGGCAAACCTTCAGGAATTGCGGCTACCGCCAGGCTCACGCCGGTTAGAAACATTCCAAAAGGCGAGCCGCCCCGTAAAAAACCTGCCAGAACAACCATAGCACTAACTGCCAGACAGTATTTTAAAATAATCCCGCCTACTTCAGTCATACGCCTTTGCAACGGTGTTGGGGGCCTCTCCTGCCTGTTGATCATCTCGGCGATTTTACCTATTTCAGTGCTCATCCCTGTTGCCGTAATAACCCCGACGCCACGCCCCCTGGTAACGTTAGTTCCCATAAAAGCAAGATTCGGGCAATTCAGCAACGGTATGCAATCTGAAATATGGCCGGCGCTTTTCGGCACGGGGTAGGACTCCCCTGTAAGAGACGATTCTTCTATTTCCAGACAACTGGCCTCAATTATTCTTAAATCCGCAGGAACGCCGTCTCCCTGCTCAAGAAGAACAATATCCCCGGGTACTAATTGGTCGGCGGGAACGGTGATTTTTCGCGGTTTGCTGTTAGACCACCTTAACTCCGCATCGTTGCATAATATCCCGGCTGTGATAAGAAACCCCAAATCTCCCGGGTGGCATTCACCGCTGTAGGGCTCTAGCGGTTTATCACCGCCGGCCCCGGCTTGCCAGAAGCCGTTGGCGGTATATACCCTCTGGACAATCTGTCTGTTGCGGGTTAATGTGCCCGTCTTGTCTGTACAGATTAAGGTAACGTTGCCCAGTGTCTCCACCGCAGGCAGATTTTTCACCACTGCGTTTTCCTTTGCCATCCGCCTTACACCTGATGCCAGGGCTATTGTTACCACCGCAGGCAAACCTTCAGGAATTGCGGCTACCGCCAGGCTCACGCCGGTTAGAAACATTCCAAAAGGCGAGCCGCCCCGTAAAAAACCTGCCAGAACAACCATAGCACTAACTGCCAGACAGTATTTTAAAATAATCCCGCCTACTTCAGTCATACGCCTTTGCAACGGTGTTGGGGGCCTCTCCTGCCTGTTGATCATCTCGGCGATTTTACCTATTTCAGTGCTCATCCCTGTTGCCGTAATAACCCCGACGCCACGCCCCCTGGTAACGTTAGTTCCCATAAAAGCAAGATTCGGGCAATTCAGCAACGGTATGCAATCTGAAATATGGCCGGCGCTTTTCGGCACGGGGTAGGACTCCCCTGTAAGAGACGATTCTTCTATTTCCAGACAACTGGCCTCAATTATTCTTAAATCCGCAGGAACGCCGTCTCCCTGCTCAAGAAGAACAATATCCCCGGGTACTAATTGGTCGGCGGGAACTCTGTCAACCTTTCCGGATCTTCTCACCTTTGCTGTGGGCGCCGTAATTTCAGACAGGGCTTGCAGAGCCCCCTCTGCCTTATGTTCCTGCAGGGCTCCCAGTATTGCATTGACGGTAAGAATGGCAACAATAGCCAGAGCGTCGGCAAATTCACCCAAAACCGCACACACCAAGGCTGATACCATCAAAGCCTTTACTAAGAAGTCTTTAAACTGCCCGCGCATTCTGGAGAGAAGACCCACTGGTTTCTCTTCAGAAATTTTATTCCGGCCAAATACTTTCAAAAGATATTGAACCTGTTCTTTATCCAGCCCCTTGGCCAGGTCTGATTTCAGCCTCAGCAGCGCTTCGTCAGCCGTCATCGAGTGCCAATGGCTGTTCATACCGGAATCCAGGTTGTCCCGATTCATGGTCAAGGGAGAATTAACGGAGCAATCAAGGGCTGCAGCAATTTCGTGCTCGACTTCCTTTATCGTTTTTGAATCCGGATATCTCCTGGACGAAAGCAGCCTGAATGAATTTACCCCCACAGCCACTGATATGAAATTGTTATATACTTTTGCCATCATTGGAGGCAGTTTTCCAGTTGCCCCCAGCGCCAAACCCAGGGCGTTGGCTGCCTGGACCAGCGACAAATTTTGCCGCGCCCTCTGTTCACCCAGAAAAGCCATACCGAAAACGTCGGGCAGCAGGTGATGGTTTGCTACAACAACATCATATGCCCCGCATTTTAGCTTGGCTGCGGCGCATATGGCCACATCGGATGCATTTAACACCCCGGCGTCACAGGAGTCGCCGAAAAACACCGCAACCTTTTGTCCCTTTCGCTTTATATTTTGCACCAACCCGACGTTATCCCCGGCCGACTTACAGTTGACATACTCCGCCCCGGCGTTACGAATGGACGTTACGTCCACGCTTTCTTCATCTGCTATCACCAGTATGTTTTTGATACCCCGCAACCGCAGGCGATTGAATAAAACGCGGATTTCTTCCTCTTTACGCTGCCGGACTCCCACCATACCTGCCAGTCCGCCGCCAAATGCCACGTATACAGGAGTTTGCCCCAGATGCTGCAAACGCCTGGCTTTAAACATAGCCCATCTGGTCTCAACCCCTGCAGAAAGGAGAGTTTTCTCATCCCCTACAATGGCTGCCCCTCTTGCACCCGGCACACCAACTCCTGTTTTAACTCTCTGCCTTCGTTCATGAAGAGTCTTAAGCAGCAACCGGCCGTAAAAATTATCGCCGGGACAGGAAGCAGCGGCCGCTAATTCAAGGAGCCCGGTCCGGTTGAATCCGGGCATGGGCAGAACATCTCCAACCTCGTATGATACTTCGGGGAGCGCTCCTCTTCCGTCAAAGATAATGGTATCCACCTTTGATAATATCTCTAAAGTCCTGGAATCCCTATAGAGGATTCCCATCCTCCCCGATTTAACCATGGAGGCCGTTGCAGCAGTAGGCGCGGCCAATCCTGCCGGTGAGGGGTTTGCCGCCAGCAGCATGGACAGTGTTTTCTGAAAACCTCCGGAGCCGTTTTTCAAC